>JBEGKS010000093.1:0-8519 GCA_041183945.1 Bacteroidota bacterium
AAATAGAAGAGGCTACGCCCCCTATTTAATTTGCGAAACCTGCGGATGGATTCCACATTGCGAACATTGTGATGTTACCCTTACTTATCATAAAGCTAAAAATTTACTTTCTTGTCATTATTGCGGCGCCTCTTATCCAATAGTGAATACCTGTAAAGCCTGTGGCAAACAAAACTTTAAACAAAAAAGTTTTGGCACAGAACAGATTGAAGAAAAATTGAATCAATCTTTACCAGGGGTGATTGTTGCGAGAATGGATTTAGACAATGTCAAAGGCAAAAACGAGCATGACCAACTCATTCAAAAATTTGAACAAAGACAAATAGATATTTTAGTAGGTACCCAAATGGTGGTAAAGGGACTTGATTTTGAAAATGTAGACTTGGTAGGCATTGTAGATGCAGATAGCTTACTTAATTTCAACCATTATAGAGTGAATGAAAGAGCATTTCAAATGATGGAACAAGTAAGTGGCAGAGCTGGCAGAAAAAACGATAATGGAACAGTAATCATACAAGTAAGTCAGTTACAGCACCCCATTGTACAGCTAGTCCAACAACATGATTATTTTGGATTTTATAATTTTGAAATTCAAAATAGAAAACACTTCTCCTACCCTCCCTTTAGCAGACTTATGAGCTTACTTTTTAAGCACAAAGAAAATAATATTGCCGAAGAAGCAGCCAACCACTTCCTTCATTCACTTACACCTGAGATTCAAAAAACAGTATTAGGCCCAGCACAACCTATTGTAAACAGGGTTCGTAATAAATATATTTGGGAATTGGCTATTAAAATTTCAAAGCAACCTCAACAGTTGCAACTAGCTAAAAAACAGCTCTTACATTATATACGACTACTTCAAGTACACCCTAGGTATAAATCGGTAAGCATTATTATAGATATTGACCCTAATTAGTCTTTAGCCAAGATAAATCCCTAGAAGGAATTAAAACAATTATGGAAATAAGCGAAAACAGTTCACTTCAAAGCTTTCATAGTTTTGGTTGCAATGAAAAAACAAATTATTTTGCCAAAATTGACTCTATTGAAGCCATTGAAAAATATATTCAATGGACAAAAGAAAAAAATATACCTTATTTAATTTTAGGTGCAGGGTCCAATATACTTTTTACTAAAACTTTTGAAGGCTTAGTATTAAAGATGGAAATAATGGGCATTAAAAAAATTAAAGAAACATCTTCCGAGGTTTTTTTAGAAGTAGGCGCAGGCGAGAACTGGCATCATTTTGTTAGCTACTGCGTTCAAAAAGGTTGGGGTGGCGTAGAAAATTTAAGTTTAATTCCAGGTACGGTAGGTGCTGCACCTATT
Organism: Bacteroidota bacterium; assembly: GCA_041183945.1. GTDB lineage: Bacteria > Bacteroidota > Bacteroidia > Chitinophagales > Chitinophagaceae > Sediminibacterium. The sequence continues at coordinate 1,333 of JBEGKS010000093.1, forward strand.
GAAAATATTGCAGCCTATGGAGTGGAGGCCAAGGACTCTATAGTATCGGTTACCGCTTACGATACCCAAATATCTCAATTGATTACACTTCAAAATAGCGATTGTGCATTTGCCTACAGGACTAGTTTATTTAAAATGGATAAAACTAGATATATCATATGCTCGGTACAATTTGTTTTACAAAAACAACCCCTATTTAGAACTGAATACGGAGCCATTAAAGAAGTACTTCATCAGAAAAATAATAAACAACCCAGCTTAGAAGCCATAGCAAGCGCAGTGATTCAAATTAGAACAGAGAAATTACCTGATCCTAAAAAACTGGGCAATGCAGGTAGCTTTTTTAAAAATCCTACTATAACCAAAGACTTATATGAAGTATTAGTGGCAAAATATCCAAAAATAATTGCCTATCCTATCACAGATGATACCTATAAAATAGCAGCTGGCTGGTTAATAGAAGCCTGTGGTTGGAAAGGCATTCAAAAAGGCAGTGTGGGTTGTTATGAGAAACAATCTTTAGTGATAGTACATTACAATAATGGGCCCGGCATGGAAATATTTAATTTCTCAGAAGAAATTATTCAGTCTGTACTTGAAAAATTTGAAATTGCACTAGAAAGAGAAGTAGTTATTTATTAATGAAAGAACTAACTAATTAGATAATTAATTGGCTACATAATTTATTAGCTAGATAGTTAATAAATTATACACTAATAAACTACTTCAATATCTACTCTTCTATTTTGTGCTCTTCCCTTCAATGTTTTATTATCAGAGACAGGTCTTGTGTCTGCAAAACCTTTTTGGCTAATTCTTTTATTATCAATTCCTTTTTTGATTAAATAATTCGACACCACCATCGCTCTTTGAAGAGATAATTTTTCATTAATTTTCAAAGTACCGGTATTGTCGGTATGTCCACTAATAATTAGCGAAATATTTGCATTATTTTGCATTAATACCACCAAGCTGTCTACCCCTACATATATTTTTTTACTTAGGTTCACTTTACCCGACTCGAACTTTAATTGAGAAGAGATTTCATTTAATAAAGGTTGCAAATCGGCACAACCATTATTACCCATAATGCCAGGTATGCTTGGACACTTATCTTCTTCGTCATTCACTCCATCTTTATCTGTATCGGGAATAGGACAGCCCTCGTATCTTGATAAACCTTTCGCATTGGGGCATTTATCTACCTCATCATTGATACCATCTTTATCCGAATCCGGAATAGGACATCCCTTATATTTTACTAAGCCCTCCGCAGTAGGACATTTATCATTCTCGTCATTAATTCCATCCGTGTCGGTATCTGGAACAGGACATCCATGATATTTAGATAAACCAGATGCATTAGGACAGTCATCTTCACTACCCACTACACCATCATCATCATTATCAGCAACTACTGGGGCTGGTGGTATCATCACAGGTCTTTTCTCTCTTAATTTTAGCGGTAAGCTATAACTAATTGAATGGTTATAATGTGTTTTAGTAAGTGCCGAAGCCTCTGCTCTATAAGTACTTAGTATATTTATAAATGACCCTTGTTTCGCTTTTATTTGAATGCCCACTCCTACAGGTGCATATGCAGTATAGTATGAATTTTTAATAGAGGCGATACCCAAACCTGCACTAATATAGGGCACTAGCTTATTTTCATCCGTCAATAATTTATAATTCAAGCCTGCATCTAATGCAGTATACATTTCATTATTTTTAGCAATGGCTATTTTAGAAGAAGTATAAAAAGGATATTTCAAATTAGCGAAATCCAAATTCATCATAAGATCTAGGTGCTTCGTAATGCCTTTAAAGTATTGCAAACCTCCTTGAATAGACATTTCAGATGCATTATCTGTTGCAGGTGTTTTTTTAAAATTGAATAAACCCATTTTAAAAGCAATAGAAGAAGGTTTAATACTTGCTGTATCTTGACCCATAACGGAGAAACTAAATAAAGAGGCTAAGATAAATACAATTGTTTTTTTCATACGATAGAGCATTTTACTTAGAAGTATATACTAAGAAGTATTTTACTAAGAATATTTATGATTGAAATATTAATGATTGAAATATTATAACGCTGTAAATTTAAGATAATCCTTGATGAGTCTACTGCTTTTTGGGGTTGATTTTTGAATTCCCCACCGCATCAAGCGCAACTTTTACTATTCCCTTAGAACTTAAATGTAATTTTTTGGCTGCCACCGAACTTAGGTCAATCACCCTACCCAATTTTAACATATTCGGGTGCATACGGTCATTAATTCTAACTAATACAGACCGACCATTTCTCATATTGGTCACACGAACTAGTGTATTTAACTTATACAAATTACAGGCAGCTGTGTATTTGCTATTTTTAAATATTTCACCGGTAGCCGTTAAAGTGCCATCTAAATTTTTACTGTAAAAACTTGCAATACCTGTTATGTGATTTAGCTCAATTTTAATTCTATGTGTATCAATTTTTTTTTGATACTTTTTTACTGCAGCACTGTCTAAATAGTTAATGGTAGTTAAACTAGTAGGATAAATTTTTTGCGCAAAGCTTTGCTTAATAGCGAACAGAGGCAATACTACAATAAATAAGATGCTTAATTTAATATTCATAGCGTACCCGTTTATACAACTTTAAAAAACTAAGCTATATATGTATTTAATAAAATAATTAGCTTTATATAAAAAATTAGCTAATTGTAATTACTTCCACTACACTGTCTAGGTTCAATGCCCCATAAATATGCGGGAACAACTCATCTAAATCTACTGCTAATTCAAATAGTACAGGTCTTTGCACTTTTTCTTTTTCAATTTTTAATTTTACCAAGCCCGTTTGGCCTTTATAAAAACGGTCTAATACGCCTGGAATTTGTTTTTCAATAGAACAGTGTATAAAACCATCCTGCTCAAAATTAACAGGTGTGTACTCGTTTTTTATTTTAGCGGCTTCCCACTCTTTAAGCGTGGTTACATGGTATATAAATTCGCTTTCCATAAATAATTATTTTTTAAGGATTCTAGGAATTTGTTGATCTATTAACATTAAGTCTGCAAGCACAATGGCTGTGACTGCTTCTAGTACTACAGGCACTCTTAGTGCAATGCATAAATCATGTCTTCCTTTTACTGAAAATGTTTCTTGTTCATTGGTTTCCCAATTAAGGGTAATTTGTTCTTTAGGTGTTGAAGAAGTAGGTTTCACTGCAATTCTAAATACTAAATCATTTCCGTTTGTATAACCACCTACCACACCACCGGCATGATTTGTTTTTGTTTTACCTGAGGCATCTACGATAGCATCGTTATGATCCACGCCAAACATAGAAGCGGCTGCAAAGCCAGTTCCAAATTCAATACCGCGAATAGCAGGTATAGCAAAAACTGCATGGCTAATTAAAGACTCCACAGAATTAAAAAAATGCTCCCCAAGTCCTACGGGTAATCCTTTCACTACACATTCTACTATACCCCCTACACTATCTTTCTGATCAATGGCTTTCTGTATTCCTTTTTCCACATCTGACTCTCCCCCAATACTTATAATAGTAGCTTCTACTTTAATTTTTTCTTCTACTTTACCCGCATTTAATAATTTCTTAGCCACCACACCCGCGCCCACTAAGGCAGCTGTTAACCTGCCACTAAAATGTCCTCCTCCTCTATAATCTTCAAAGCCACCAAATTTATGATGTGCTGTAAAATCGGCATGACCGGGTCTTGGAACAGCACGCTGTTTTTCATAATCACCACTTCTAGTATTGTTATTTTCAAAAAGCATCATGATAGGTGCTCCTGTGGTCATATCATTGAATAAACCCGCTTTGAATAAAGGAATATCATCTTCCTGACGAGGTGTAGTTCCTTTTTGCTTGCCTCCTTTGCGACGCTCCATATCTTCCACAAAATCAGTTGTTTGAAGTGGTAAACCCGCTGGACAACCATCTATTGTAATGCCCACACAGGCACCATGCGATTCGCCAAAAATTTGTACAGTAAATAAGGTTCCGAATTTGTTCATGTTTTTATTTCGTTATTACAAGGTAAGAAATTTATTGAATATCCACTTTTGCACCCAGTTCTTGCAAATGGGTAAAGAAATCGGTATAAGATTTATTAATCGCTTCTGCCTCTGTTATTTCAATGGGTTCAAAGAGTTTGTTTTGAGAAAAAACGGTAGCTGATTGAATAAGCGCTCCGCCATGAATAAGCATCTCGTCTCCTACTAAATCAATTTGTATACCCATTTTTGCAAATTCAGTTTGCAAGGTAAGTCCTCTATCACTTTCTTTATGTGCAAGCCTACTTACCCCTTTTATTTTAGTAATACCATTACAAACACTTGCAAGTGCCACTAAAGGAGGAAATAAATCAGGACAATCCGTAGCATCAAATTCAAAAGCAATTAAACCATTTGCGTAACTTTTAGAATGGTTTGAATTATTATTAGCTTTATCATAAGAGTTATTAATTGAAACATCCGCCGAAGGCCCTATCAAAATCCCATCTTTCTCTTGCTTTATATTGGCCTTTGCACTTATAAGCGCCTCTATTATTTTTTTATCGGCCTGTGTAGAATTTAATTGTAAACCTTTCACTTTTATGGGACCTGCAATGGCGCCAGCTACTAATAAAAAGGCAGCTCCACTCCAATCCCCTTCCACTGTATATTCAATTACAGGTTCTAAAGGCGCATGTGCTAAAAAACGGAAGCTTTCATAGTTCGTATGTTCCACTTTCCAACCAAAGGCATTTAAAACGGCTAAGGTTAAATCAATGTAGGGTTTGCTTTTTAAGTCTAGTACTTTAATTACAACATCTTGCTTTTCAGCAGCTGCATAAGCCATTAACATACCTGTTAAAAATTGAGAACTTAAAGAACCATCAATGGTAATATTTGCAGGAACTAAGGGACCTTGAATTGCTATGGGTAAAAAACCTTTTTGCGACTTTACTTTTACGCCCACTAAAGGCAATATTTCATCAAAAAAATGCATGGGTCTTTTCACCAAGCTTCCTTTGCCTTCGATATTTATTAATTCACTACTTAACGCTGCAATAGGTGTAAACATTCGAATACCTAATCCACTCTCCCCACAGTTCATTGAAGGGCCAATAGGTTTTACCCCATTAGAGTTCACAATAACAGTTCCTGCATTTGCTTTTACATTTGGTGCATTATCTATTTCAACAAGCGCTCCTAATTTCTGAATCACGTCCAAGGCTGCTAAATCGTCATTAGAGTGGCCAGGATTATGTATAATAGTTTTGCCTATATGAATTAAAGCAGCTGCACAGGCTCTTTGCATTGAGCTTTTGCTTGCTGGTGCAATTTGCGAACCACTTAACTTACTTGGATGAACTATCGCACGCATTTTAAGAATATAACTTAATTAATTTTTCTAATGATTTCATAGGCACCGTTTGATACACTGCCTTACCCATTTTTTGTAAAAGCACATATTGCATACCTGCAGTAGCTTTTTTCTTATCCTTCTGCATGACTTGCATAGCTTCATTTATATCGAATCGCATACTTGTAGGTAGTCCGTATTTTTTCAAAGTATCTACCAATAAGCCAGCATCCTTAAAGCCTTCTAATACTTGAGAAATTTTAGCAGCATAGACCATCCCAATACTAATGGCATGACCATGCAATAATGCATGTTGGTTTTCAATGGCATGACCAAGGGTATGTCCAAAATTCAGCAATTTACGATCGCCTTTTTCAAACTCATCTTTTTGTACCACTTTCACTTTTATCTGTACATTTTTTTCAATTAAAAGCTGTAAGGCTTTTATATTTTTCTGGTAATAAGAAAGATCATGACTTGCTAATGCTTTCATCATAGCTGCATCTTTAATGGCAGCATGTTTAATAATTTCAGCAAATCCATTTTCCCACTGATGCCTCGGTAAAGTTTTTAAAAAATCAATATCGTATACTAAAAAAGAAGGTTGCCTTATTAAGCCCACCATATTTTTATAAATACCCAAATCAATTCCATTTTTACCTCCAATAGAAGCGTCTACCATGGCAAGTATGGTAGTAGGCACAAAGCCCACAGCTACTCCACGCATGTATACACCTGCCACATAACCCACTATATCTGTTACCACACCACCGCCTACCCCAATGAGTATGGCTTGTCTAGTAGCACCTAAATTAACTAAGGCTTCAATGATAAAATCTACAGTGGATTGCTGCTTATGCTCTTCCCCAGCAGGAATAATAATGGTCTTCTTTCCTTTAAACTTTTTTTGGTGTAAAGCATATACATTTTCATCTGTAATGTAAAAAGCATTCGACTTGTCTACCATTTTATCGATGGCAGCAAACTTACCCTCTAAGAAAAAGGATACTGTTTGAGACGAAAATTTTACTTTCCAGTTTTTCATTGAATATGATTTAAATGTTGGATGCTTTACAATAAGTAATGAGAATTAGTTTGTAGTTGAGGTACAAACTAGCTATTCATAATTTTATTTTGGTGATTGATACTTTCCATATGCACGGCGTCCATATACTTGGTAATAAAGTCTTCACTTAAGCCAACTTTATTGCCTTTGCCTACAGCGCGCTGTAAAATTTCATTCCAACGATTGGTTTGCAAAATAGTGATATCATTATTTTTCTTATACTCCCCAATTTTCTCAGCCACTTTCATTCGGGTTGATAAAACTTGTAACAACTCATCATCTAATTGATTAATTTGTTGACGTAATTTTTCAAGTGCCGCATGGTATTCTGCAGAAGCCACGTCTTCTTTTCTCCAACGAATAGCTTCCAACATTTCTTTTAATACCTCTGGAGTAATTTGTTGCTTCGCATCGCTCCAAGCATTATCTGGGTCGATATGTGATTCAATAATTAAACCATCAAAGTCTAAGTCAATAGCTTTTTGCGCTACTTCTTGTAAAATATCGCGACGACCACAAATATGTGAAGGGTCATTGATCATAGGAATACCAGGGTAGCGGCGTTTCATTTCAATCGCCAAATGCCACATAGGTGCATTTCTATATTCGGTATTTCCATAAGAACTAAATCCACGATGAATAAGTCCTAATTCTTCAATACCTGCTTTAGCAATACGCTCCATGCCACCAATCCACAATTCCAAATCTGGATTAATAGGATTCTTAATAAGCACAGGTACTTTTACTCCTTTTAA
>JBEGKS010000094.1:0-9246 GCA_041183945.1 Bacteroidota bacterium
TTAGGTTATAATAATTAGTAATCTGTTCCATTTTTTGTATCTTTGTAGCCTTAAACTAAAAAAATTTATGAGTAACGAATCTTCTAGCATGAGCAGTAAAATAACCATTGGGGTTTTAGTATTAGTCATTATTGGCTCTTGGATATATTTCAATAGTTCAAAAGTGGACATTATTACTACTTATGACAATAAAATTGCTGTCATTGATAGTGCTAAAGCAAAAATTCAAGCTGAATTTATAGAAGTGTCTGCTAAAGCAGATTCTTTAACGAATCAAAACACTACCCTACAAGGTGATTTATTAGATAAGTCTAACCAGATTCAAAAATTGAAATCTAATATCAGTACTATTTTACGTAAACAAAATGCAACAGATGCAGAATTAGCAGAAGCTAAAGCTTTAATTGCCGATTTAAACGGAAAAGTAACAAACTTATTTGCAGACCTTAGTAAGGCACAAGCAGAAAACAAGGATTTAACTGCTAAAAATGAAGTATTAACTACTACGAATACTACATTAAATACGAATTTAACAGCTACACAAAAAGAGAAAGAAAGATTACAAGATATTGGATCCACTTTACACGCTTCTACTTTTAGCATTCAGTCTTTAAGAATTAAAGATGACGGTACAGAGAAAAAAACAACTAATACTAAAAGAGCCAACACTATTCGTTTGTCTTTCCAAATTGACAAAAACAAAATCACTCCAACAGGTGCACAAGAGTTATTTGTTTGCATTACAGGTCCAGATGGTAAAGCTTTCAACGAGGTGGGTAAAATTAATACAAGAGAAGATGGCGCTAAAGCGTATTCTAATAAATTATCTGTTCAATACGAGCAAAATAAAGATTTACCAGTTAGCTATGATATCAAAAATATCACCTTTACTGAAGGAGAATATTTAGTAGAAATTTATCATAATGGCTTCAAAATTGGAGAAGGTAAAACCAAATTAACAAAGGGATTATTCTAGTACTTGATTCTATTAGATTAGATTAGATTAGATTAGATTAGAAAAATAAAATCTCTAATTTTATAGTTGAAAGAATAAAAATTAAAAATAATATTTACAGAAAAGGCCTCCCTTAAAAGGAGGCCTTTTCTAATATCACTATTTAATAAAGCAATTACTTTATTAAATCTAATTCACTAATTCATTGGTACTGCTAAAGTCCTGCATCATACCTCCAATAGGTATTTCATTGTAGGATAAAGCATAAAACCATAATTGAATGGCAGCAGGAGAAATAGTTTCTACAAAGAAATTGGCCTTGCCTAACAAGGGAATTAATTTGCAGCCAATTTCATGCATTTCTTCAGTACCCTCTTCGGCTACTGTGTAAGCATTCAATAAGCTTTTTAACTGCGCTAATTCGTTGTCCAATAAATGATCGAAGGCGTGCAACTGTATAAATTCCGAAACGGCTTCATACAACATTGCTTTGTTTGTTGCTTTCATACATTTTGTTTTTTAGGTTTTGGATTACACCGCAAAGTTCATAACTAATTGTTAAGTAATTGTTACCAATGATCAGTTCTACCTAGTTGTGGAAAACTTGACTTAAAATGTTCGTACAGCAATTAATATTGATGCATCAATAAATAAAGTATTGAAATTGAGCATATTAAAGGCAGTTCAATTCTTCGAATTTATGCTAATACAATCGCAGATAAGGCAGGTAAGTTCAGTAATAACTGATTCCAATCCCCTTTTTCATCTTGTGGAATCACTTGAATGTTTGTATTGGTCAAGTCTCCAACGCCCCAGAATTTTTTTGCATCTGAGTTAAAAATTTCCGTCCAAACTTTTTTCCCTTGCACATGAATAGGAAATTGATGTCTAGGTACGGGGGTCATATTCATTATAACCAATACATCGTTTTCAGGTTTTAACCCTTTTCTTTTAAAAGCAATGACTGCTTCTTCTCTTTTGTTAATTTCTACCCATTCAAAACCTTTTGGATCAAATTGTAATTCAAATAAGGCAGGATTGTTTTTATAAATTTCATTTAAGCCTTGCACAGTTTTTCGCATACCTGCATGAGATTCTATTTGGAGTAAGTCCCATTGTAGCTCGGTGGTATAATTCCATTCCTTGGTAGCAGCAAATTCATTGCCCATAAATAATAATTTAGCACCCGGATGCATAAACATATAGGTAAATAGTAGTCTCAGGTTTGCAAATTTCTGCCAGTCATCTCCAGGCATTTTATAAATTAATGGGCTTTTGCCATGTACCACTTCATCATGGCTTAAAGGCAACATAAAACTCTCGTCATAAAAATACATCATGGAAAAAGAAAACTTATCCTGATGCAAAGACCTAAACAAAGGATCCAATTTAAAATAATCTAAAGTATCGTGCATCCAACCCATCATCCACTTCATACCAAAGCCAAGTCCATCCATAAAAGTGGGTTTACTAATGCCTGGCCAGTCAGAGGCTTCTTCTGCAATGGTTTGTATATAAGGAAAGTCTCGGTATAAGGTTTCATTTAAATCTTTTATAAAAGCAATGGCTTCTATATTACCATTTCCTCCAAACTCATTAGGCTCCCATTCACCTTCTTCTCTGCTATAATCCAATTTTAACATAGAACTTACCGCGTCTACCCTTAAGCCGTCAATATGGAATTGGTCACACCAAAAACGCGCACTACTAATTAAAAAAGATTTCACCTCTCCTCTTTTATAATTGAATATATAGGAGTTCCAATCGGGATGATAGCCCTTTCTCATATCGGCATACTCATAAGTATTGGTGCCATCAAACATAAATAAGCCATGAGCATCATAAGGAAAATGAGAAGGCACCCAATCAACGATGACTCCAATTTCTGCTGCATGAAAGGCTTCTACCAAGGCAGCAAACTCTTGCGGATTACCAAAACGAGAAGTAGGTGCGAAAAATCCTACCCCTTGATAACCCCAGCTACCATCAAAAGGATGTTCCATCACAGGCATAAACTCCACATGTGTAAACCCCATTTCTTTTACATAAGGAACTAGTAAGTTAATGAGTTGGGTATAGGAATTATAAGAATTTTCATTGTTTTTGTCGGGGCGCATCCAACTAGCCAAATGCACTTCATAAACAGAATATGGTTGGTCTGTTCTGTTTTTAATTTTTCTTTGTTCTATCCACTTGGTATCCTTCCAAGTATAATTTGTTTGCCAAGTAATGGAGGCTGTCAAGGGCCTTAATTCCCAATAATGTGCAAAGGGGTCACCTTTATCTAGCTTCACTCCTTTATACCCATGAATATGATACTTATATACTTCTCCTGCTAAAACGCCAGGAATAAAACCTTCCCAAATACCAGAACTATCTTGTCTAACTTTTAATAAATGTGATTCGTTATTCCAATTGTTAAAATTACCTTTTACAAAAACAGCTGTCGCATTAGGTGCCCATACAGCAAAGTAGGTTCCTTTCTTACCCGAGACTTCAAATTGTTTATTACCAAATAAGGTATATAAACTATAGTGTGTGCCGTTTTGAAAATTATGCACATCTTCATCTGTAAATAAAGAATAATTCCAAACTGCTTGCTTGGTATCTACAAAATGTACCTCCTCGTATTTTGGCATAATTATTTCGTTAATTCAATCACTTGCATAGTCATCGATGCCAATGAAAATTCTTTTCCTATTTTATTTCCTGTGACAATATCCTTCCCCCCTGTAAAACCTTGGGTTCTTTCACTAAACTTTTCAAAATTAAGTTTTCTTTCCTTGGTATCTGTATTCATTACACACATAATGGTTTGGTCTTTTGAATACCTGAAATAAACATATAATCCGTCTTCAGGTATATACTGCATCATATCTCCTTTTGTCAAGGCTGAAGATGTTTTACGATAATTACCTAATAGTTGCACATAATGTAAAAAATCTTTTTCTTGGTCTGTCATGCCTTGTTCTGTGAATGCATTTTTTTGATCACCGGCCCAACCACCAGGAAAATCTAGTCTTACCCAACCATCTGGATTAGAGATACCCTTCATTAAAATTTCAGAACCATAATACATTTGAGGAATACCTCTACAAGTCATTAACCAGGCAAAGGCCATTTTAGTTTTGGGTACACTTTCTCCTAAGGAAGAATGTATACGGGTCATATCATGGTTGTCTAAAAATATCACATTGTTACTTGGCACTTTGTATAAATAATCATTGCTTAATGTGCTATATAATTTAATGATACCTCCTCCCCAATCATTTTTTTCATTCAGTGCAGGCAGAATACCTCCAAACAATAAATTAAAATCGGAAGTTGCATGCAAATTGCTCTTGAAAGGAATATTTAAATTATTTCGAACATAATAAGCTTGAGAAGAGACCCCATCCACCCAGCACTCACCAAAATTAAATATATCTGGGTACTCATTCATAAGTGCTTGATTCAATCTATTCATCACTTCCATATTGCAATACTTATAGGTATCAATTCTAAAAGCGTCAATCCCATAGGTCTCCACCGACCAAATTGCATTTTGTGTTAAGTACGTCTCTACAAAAGGATTTTCCTGGTTCACATCGGGCATTTCAGTGGTGAACCAACCATTAATCATTTTTTCAGCATCCGCCTTTGAGTGATGTGGATCTAATATCGCTTGCTCTCTGTAATGCGTTTGTGTATAAGAAGGCCACTGATGTATCCAGTTTTTATCTGGCGCATCTTGCACTAAGAAATGAAAACGACCAAAATGATTATATACAATGTCTTGTATTAATTTCATGCCTCTTTTATGCAAACTATCACTTAATGCTAAATAAGCTGCATCACCCCCAAAACGTTTTTCAATAGCATAATTATTAGTAGCTGCATATCCATGCTCGGTTCTGTCAGGCATATTATTTTCAATCACAGGTGTCATCCATAAAGTAGACACCCCTAGTTTTTCAAAATAATTTAAATGATTGGTCACCCCTTTTAAATCACCACCATGTCTTAAGAAAATAGAATCTCTATTTAAGGACTGGTCTTTCAATCCTGCAATTTGGTCATTACTAGGATCCCCATTACTAAAACGGTCAGGCATTAAAAAATAAATAAGATCAGATGGGTTAAGTCCTTGTGCAAAAGAAGTTCCTCTACCCTTTCTTCTAGGAACTAAAGGCCAGCTTGTACTTGTTTTTTCTCCCTTATTATTAAAAACAAAATTAACTATGCCTGGTTTTGCAGTAGATGCAATTTCAATATCTACTGCTATATAATGTCCATTTTCAAAATGATGCACTCCCAGCACTTTCACCCCAGCATAATTTGCATTAATAGTGGTTTTTGAGAAATTGGCATTTGTATTTCTAAATAAAATTTGAACTTTATGTAAGTTCATTTGTGTAAACCAATTGCTTGGATAGGCTTCCGTACCTTGGGCTACAGTCTTTGATAAGAACACAAAATTGAATAAAATAATTGCCCATAAAAATTTACGGTAAAAACAAGACTTCATATTTTTTATATTTTCTCTTCTTTAATGATAATGGCACATACTTGAACAGCCATTAGCCTGTCGTTGTGTAAATAGGTAGACATAATTTTTCCAAAAAATAAGGAGGCTAAAATTTCAGGTAGTACAATAAAGAAATTAAAAATACCCATATAGATACCCATTTTTTGTACAGGAATAAAACTAGATAACATAGAATAAGGCATGGATAATATAGAAGCCCAGGCTATCCCTACTAGTCCCATACTTACATATAATAAATTAGGTTGCTGAACATAGTATACTGAAATTAAACCCAAACCTCCAATGAGTAAACAAGCAGTATGGGTTAACTTTTTACCCAACTTAGTTACTAAAAAAGGTAAACTAAATGAAAAACCAAAAGTAACTAGGTTTAAAATGGCAGAAGTGGTATTGGCATGTTCTAAGCCCATGGTATAGGTATCGCTACTTGTTTGTGGGTCGCCATGAAATAATTGACTAGCTACCCCTGTACTGTAATAAAACCACATTAGAAAAAGTCCTGGCCAGGTAATAAAATTAACCAAGGCTAGTCTTTTCATTTGCACAGGCATATTGCGAAGTGACTCAAAAATTTCTTTTACTATACCAGTTTTATTTTCTTCAGCAGGTGTTTGATTTGCCGAAGGTGGATATTCTTTACTTTTAAATACAGTGTACAATACCGACACTAAAAATACAGCACCCCCAATATAAAAAGAAAGTAAAATATTTTGAGGAATAGAACCATTTGTCTTCTCTCTTGAAACATGAAACCAGTTCACTAATACTTGTGGCAAATAACCTGCAATAAAAGATGCCAATCCAATAAACATAGACTGCATGGCAAAACCTCGAGAGCGTTGTTTCTCGTCTAAGTTGTCGGCTACAAAGGCTCTAAAGGGTTCCATAGTCACATTAATACTAGAATCTAAAATCCATAATACACCTGCAGCTATCCAAACGGAACCTGCATTGGGCATTAGAAATAATAAGCATGAACTTAAGATAGCGCCTACTAAAAAGAAAGGTCTTCTTCTACCTAGTTTTGGATGCCAGGTACGGTCACTAAAATAGCCAACAATGGGTTGTACTAATAATCCTGTCATAGGCGCCGCCAACCATAAACCTGGAATTTGTTCTGGGCTCGCTCCTAAAAATTCATAGATAGCACTCATATTGCCCATTTGCAAACTCCATCCAAATTGAATGCCAAAAAAACCAAAACACATATTCCAAATTTGCCAAAAACTAAGTTGAACTTTATTACCCGTATATGCAGTATTCATATTTTTTAATTAAGTTTTATAATTTACTATTAACCTTTAAATAATGTACCCATTAGGAATGACCGCTCCTTTTTTCACCACCACTATCCCATCTTTAATAGTATATAAAGGGTGGTCTACTTTTTCTAAATGCGCGCCGCCTTTTATTGTGACATCATTTCCAATAGAACAGTTCTTATCAATAATAGCATCTTCAATAATACATCTTTCTCCAATACCTAAAATGGGAGCTCCTTTTTTGTTCTTCTCATTAATTTGTTCAATATTTTCATAATAATCACAGCCCATAATATAGGTATTCTTAATAATGGTATCGCTCCCAATTCTTGCCCGAATACCCACTACAGAATTGGTAATTTCTTTAGCATGAATAATACAACCTTCTGATAAAATAGCTTTATTAATAATGGTGCCACTTACTTTTGCAGGCGGCAACATTCTAGCCCTTGTATACACTGTTTGTGTACTATCAAATAAATTAAACAAGGGAACATCCTGTGTTAAAGCAATATTGGCTTCAAAAAAGGAATAGATATTCCCAATATCGGTCCAATACCCATCGTACTGATAGCTCAATACTTTATAATGTGCAATAGAGTCTGGAATAATTTCTTTACCAAAATCGGTGGCATTAGGATGCACTTCATTTAAAAATTGGTATAAAATTTCTTTATTAAAAACATAAATACCCATGGAAGCTAAATAATTCCTGCCCTGTGCTTTCATTTCAGTACCTGTATCGCTTATCCAATCTTTTAAAATTTCTTTTTTAGGTTTTTCTACAAAAGAAGTAATTACATTTTCTTCATTCGATTTTAAAATACCAAATTCTGGCGCCTCTCTTTCCCCCACAGGAATAGTAGCTATGGTTAAAGCCGCGCCACTTTTTTTATGTGCATCAATCATTTTGCTAAAATCCATTTGATACAATTGATCCCCACTTAATATAAGCACATAGTCATAATCCATTTTGGCTAAATGTCTTAATGATTGTCTCACCGCATCGGCCGTGCCTTGAAACCATCCTGGATTGTCAGGTGTTTGTTCTGCAGCAAGTATATCCACAAAGCCCGAGCTAAAAGCACTAAAATGATAAGTGTTTTTAATATGCTGATTCAATGAAGCAGAATTAAATTGTGTTAACACAAAAATTCTATTCAAATTACTATTGATACAATTACTAATAGGTATATCCACTAAGCGGTACTTTCCTCCAATGGGAACCGCAGGTTTGGATCTGCTTGCAGTAAGTGGGTATAGTCTGGAACCAGCTCCACCCCCTAATATAATAGAAACTGTTTCTTTTGCGAACATTGCCATAACTAAAATTTAATAGTTTATTATTGTTTTATGCAATTGATTGATATACTTTTTTATATGCAGCAATAACCGATTCCCAACTATGATCTATTTGCATGGCTGTTTGAATCATTGCATTCATTTGCTTTTTATTTTTATATACCTCAATGGCTCTTTCAATAGAATACACAATATCTGCTTCACTGGCATGTAAAAATTTAATGCCAAAACCACCTGCATCTCCCATATCTATCACTGTATCATGCAAGCCCCCTGTATCTCTCACCATAGGAATGGTTCCATATCGAAGTGCATATAATTGATTCAATCCACAAGGCTCTACTCTTGAGGGCATTAATAAAAAATCGGCGGCTGCATAAGCCTCATGTCCAATTTTTTCATCATAGCCAATAAATGTATTGTACTGACCAGGATATAATTGCACTAAATAATTTAAAGCCGATTCGGTGGCAGTATCTCCTGCACCTATTATAAAAAAATTAGCGCCGCAGTTGGTTTTATCTAATGCATGTTGAATAGCGCCAGGTAATACATCCGCGGCCTTTTCTGCCACTAATCTTCCAATAAAAACAATAAGAGGTTTGGTATTATCTAAATTATACTTTGCGCAGAGTGCATTTTTATTTTTTTGTTTTCCTTCTTGCACTGTGCTAAGGTTATAATGAAAAGGAACCATCTTATCTGAAGCAGGGTCCCATATTTCATTATCTATTCCATTTAATATACCCACACATTTACCTATTTCATTTTTAAATAATAATTCTAAGCCATTGGAAGCAGTTGTTAATTGCTGCATGTAACTAGGGCTTACTGTGGTAACTTTATCTGCGCATTTAACAGCTGCTGCTAAAGAATTAATACAGTCTCCCCATTCTAATAAACCTTTTTTGCTCATATCCCATCTGGGAATTAAAATACTTTTATCCCAGCCCATGGCACCTTGGTATTGCGCATTGTGAATACTTAAAACTGTTTTTACTTTTGCTAGTTTTTGATAGTCATAACAATACTTCATCATAAAAGGAATCAGTCCCGCTTGATGATCATGGCAATGCACTACAGAAGGAAGTTCGGTCCAATGACTTAACCAATTCACCACCGATACTTGAAATCCAATGAACCTATCTAAATCATCGGCATAGCCATAAATTTTAGGACGGTCTAATAAACCATTAATG
>JBEGKS010000095.1:0-6416 GCA_041183945.1 Bacteroidota bacterium
GTAATGGCCCAAAGCGCTGTATTAGATATTAAAGGCTTTACTTTAAATAATATAAATATTAAAACCAGCGATGATCTTGAAATGGTTACAAATGCCTCTGATGAATTTAAAACCATTCCACAAATAGAAAAAGCTATTACGCAAACTAAAAAGCAAATGGATAAATTTGCCAAGGCCTTAGATTTTATGGAAGCTGCGAAACTAAGAGATGAAATGTTTAGGTTAGAAGCGCAATTAGAAAAAATGAAGAATACTTAATTTTATAATAATGTCAGAAGTTTTAGCATCTATATATAACGGATTAGTCCAAACTACTTGGATAGAAGCCATTGCGGTGATCTCTGGCATTGTTTCTGTGTGGTATAGTAGAAAAGAAAATATTTTAGTATTTCCAACGGGTCTCTTAAATACCACTATTTATATTTACCTAAGTTTAAAAGGACATTTATTAGGAGAAGCAAGTGTGAACTTATATTATACCATTATGAGTTTGTATGGCTGGTATTTATGGACCAGAAAAAACACAAGCAATCAAGCATTCATTTTACAAATAACAAATAGTAATACTAAAGAAAGAATACAACAGTTTTTATTTTTCGCTGGAGTCTATGCACTTATTTATTTTTCTTTAGTCTATTTAAAACAATCCTTTGCACCAGAAGCTATTCCTTGGGCGGACGCCCTTGCTAGCGCATCGGCCTATACGGCTATGTGGCTAATGGCAAAGAAAAAAGTGGAGAGTTGGTTTTGGTGGGTGGTTACCAATATCGCCTCCATACCTTTGTATTTTATAAAGGGATATGCATTCACTAGCGTTCAATTTATTGTATTATTAATATTAGCCATAGCAGGATGGATAGAGTGGAGTAGAAAAGCAAATATTGCTAAAAACATGAATCAAGCTTAAAAAACACCCAACGTAAAAAATGTCCAAAGAAGTACATAGTTCAAATACAAAGCTGCAAAAAATTGTAGTACTAGGCCCTGAATCTACAGGAAAGTCAACGCTTTGCGAGCAGTTGGCAAAACATTATGGAGTGCTAGATTGTAAGGAATATGCTAGACAATACTTACATGAAAATGGGACAAAATATAATTTCGAAGATTTATTAACAATTGCGAAGGGGCAATTAACATTAGAGCAGCAGGCCATCGAAAAAGCAGAGCAGCTATTTATAGAGCAATCAAAAAACAAAATAATTATTGACACCGACATGTATGTTATGAAGGTATGGTGTGAATATGTTTTTAATAACTGCCACACTTATATTTTAGATCAAATACATACAAGAAAATACGACCTCTATCTTTTATGTGATATAGACCTAACTTGGTCCCCAGACGAAATGAGAGAATACCCTGATGAAAAACCAAGAAAAGAGTTGTTTGCTATTTATAAAGATATTTTAATCAACCAAAATACTCCTTGGGGCATTGTAAGTGGTGTCGGAGAACAAAGAACACAAAACGCCATTAAACTAATTGATAAAAATTTAGGCAAATAATCTTCGAAAGAAAAGTATAAAGTATTTCAAGACCATCGCCCTGGCTTTTTATACTAAGTTTATTTTTTTAATAGGGCTGCTACATCCTCATCCGTTTCAATATTATTCATCTCTCTTAGAATTTGTGGATAGCGCCAAGAAACCCTTCTTGTCATGGGTCGGGCTGTGAATTTTTTCGGATTGGGAAAACCCGCCACCATCATAGCAGCTTCAGCCCTAGATAAATTTTTAGCAGACTTCTTAAAATAATGTTGCGCAGCAGCCTCTACTCCAAAACAACCCGGCCCTGTTTCAATTACATTTAAGTACACTTCTAAAATTCTTTGCTTACCCCAAATAAGTTCAATTAAAAAAGTAAAATAAACCTCTGGAATTTTTCTTATGTATTTATCATAGCGGCCACCCTGCCATAAAAAAACATTTTTAGCTACCTGTTGTGAAATGGTACTAGCCCCACCACCCAAGGGTATCTTAGATTTTTTATTTTTCTTTTTAGGGTGTAAACTTTTTTCAATCGCGTCCCAATCAAAACCCATATGATCTGTAAAAGCCTGATCCTCGCTGGCCATGGCAGCTAGCTTAATATTGTAGGACATTTTATCCCAAGCAACATAATCTCTTTTTAATCCCAAGCCAAAGGCATTGGTAATTTGTGTAATCGTAATGGGAGGCTCTATAAATTTTGTAATAAGCACATACGCTAGTGAACTTAAAAAAAGAATAAGAAAAAGGCGACGTATTTTTTTTAGCACAAATTCAATTTATAAAATTTCTACGCTAAAACGTTTTCCAATAGGTCGGTAATCGGGATTCGATTTTTTTACCAGCGAACCCGCTAGCCAAGCCACAAGGCCTCCAGCCAACCTAGGTATATTCTTGGATTCAAAAATATTATCCCCCTTAATAGCAGAATTAATAATGTTTACACTCAAATAACCAATACCCCCTGCTTTTAAAAACGCACCATTGGTAAATACACTTCTAAAATGTCCTCGGTCTTTTGCAAAGGCCCTTATTTCGTTAATATGCAAAACCAGCCTACCTAGTTTCAGGGTATCTTGCCCATAAGTACCAAACATGGTAACTGTGCCTTGTAAAGCAAACTGATTAATTTGAATGGAATCATTTCGAATCCAATCAATATAGCCAGTAAGCCACTGGGCATTGCTAAATTCAAAGTTGATATAATCTCCTTCAGTGAAGGATCTTACAACCACTCCGCGATCCTTTAATAATAATAGTTTACCACCCTGTGCACTAAGATCTGTGTGCAGCACGCAGAGCAGGGATATAAAAAAACAAAATTTAAGAATAGCTAATTTTTTCACTATAGCAATTTACGATATTTTTTATAACCACCTTGTATTAATAATGAAGCGCCCCATAGAATAAGCCAGCACTAAATAGAAAGATGATTAACCCAGATATTCTATTTATAATAATCATGTTTTGAAGCGTTAGCCTTGGTCGAAGCTTACCGGCTAATGCTACTTTTATTAAATCAGATAATAATACAAATACTAAACAAGTACCAAAAACTAAAATTCTATACATAAGTGGACTTTCGGTTTCTTCAGCATTTGCACTAATAGCGGCCGTCCACGCAAACCAAAATAAAAACACACTGGGGTTTAAGGTATTCATAAAAAAGCCCGATAAAAAAGTAGAGACCAAATCTCTTTTGCTCATTAATTTTACTTTACTATCCTCTCCCCCTTCAAAAACTATTTTTTTAAAAAACAAAGTATACACACTCATAATCAATAAAAAACCAGCGCCCAGCATTGCGATGAGCGCTTTATGAGAAAGTGCCAATGTAAAAAAAGAAGTAAAAAAATTACAAATAAATAATAAGCTCATATCACTTATAGAAACACCCGCTACAAAAACATAACCCGCCTTATGTCCATTGGTTAAACTTTGTTTGAGTATCGCAAAAATAACGGGGCCTATAGAAATACTCAAGATAAGCCCAAGTAATAAACCTTTTAAAATGGGGGCTATCATAAATTAAGCTATAAATTTTTTCCAATCGTTCAGTAAATCACCTTTAATAACTCTTGGAAATTTATGCTGGCCGCCTACCTTACCCTTGCTGCTCATAAAATCCATAAATATATTTTCTTTCAGCACGGTAATAAATACTTTCTTTAATGCACTTTTTCTTTCAACAGCATAATCATCATTTAATTCAATTAATTTCTGATCAATATTTTTGATAAGTAAGTCACTGTCAACAGCGTCGTCACAGGCAACATACCAGTGATGTGCAAATAAATTTTCAAAAGGCTCGCCCGTTACGCCAAACTCCGGAATAGAAATATTCATTTCTTCACTTACTAGTTGAATGGCCTTATTCATATTGTCTACACTAAGGTGTTCACCTACTAAACTTAAAAAATGCTTAGTTCTACCTGTAATAATTATTTCTGCATTGGCTTTATCAATAAAGCGAATGGTATCTCCAATTAAATAACGCCATGCACCTGCAGCGGTACTTATTAAAATGGCGTAGTCTTTATTTTCTTCTACTTCATGAATTAATAAAGCATTAGGGTTTTCTACCATCTCACCATTTTCATCAAAGTTGTTATCATCAAAAGGAATAAATTCAAAAAAGATATGCTGGTTAAATGACAAACGCATACCCACTCCATTTTGCTTATCCTGCCAAGCCAAGAAACCCTCACTTGCCAAATATGTTTCAATATAGGTAATGGGCTTGCCTAATAATTTTTCAAAACCATGCTTATAAGGCTCAAAGCTTACTCCACCATGCGCAAAAAAAGCCAAGTTGGGCCATATCTCATGAATATTATTCAGCTTATACTTTTCAATAACCATTTCAATACACATTTGAATCCAAGCCGGCACGCCTACAATAAATCCAATATCCCAGTCGGGTGCTTTTTCTACAATTTCTTTTAGCTTCTTATTCCAATCTCTTTCTTTGGCAATTTTTTTACCTGGTTTATAAAAAGGCTGAAACCAAATAGGTGCTTTTTTAGCGGTAATACCACTTAAATCTCCCGCATAATAACCAGCGCCTTTTTGTAAATCGGTACTTCCACCCAAAGTGAGCCAACCCTTACTAATGGAACCAAAACTTACATCGTGATAATTAAACAAACTAATCAGTTGTTTAATCATAATAATTTTATTGCCTCTTAATAAATCGTTAGTGATAGGAATGTATTTACTAGCAGACTCACTAGTACCACTACTTAAGGCAAAGTATTTTATTTTACCCGGCCAACAAATATCGGATTTGCCCTCTAGGGTTAAATGCCACCAGTCCTTGTAAATTTTATTATAATTATAGGCGGGTACCGACTCTTGAAAAACTTTATCCGGCCTTCTTCCTAATAATATTTTATCAAAATGAAACTTTTGTCCAAAGGCAGTATACCTTGCTCGACGCAGTAATTTTTTAAGTACGCGTATCTGTGCTCTTTTGGGACTTCTTGGGGGAATGCCCAAAGCTTTTTGAATGCTTTTTGGTAGGTTAATCTCAAAAATTGGCATCTACAGAATCGGGTTTTATTTTTTAAAGATTATCTGCAAAAATAGGAATGTTATTCGAGCAAACGAACCTACTTTTGCCATATGATTAAAAATACACTTTTAAAGGCCGTGGAGGCCGGTGGTAAAGAGCTGAAGCATTTTTTTAACGGATCTTTTACAATTGCTAGCAAGGGTTCTCTGAACGACTTAGTCACAGAGGCCGATCATGCAGCAGAGAAGGCTATTTTCAAAGTGATTCAAGAGGCATTTCCCTCTCATTTTATATTAAGTGAAGAAACGGGTGAAATTAAACAAGACTCAAAAATTAAATGGATCATTGATCCCATTGATGGCACTATTAATTTCGCCAACGGCATTCCAATTTGTTGTGTGAGTATTGGCGTGGAAGAAGAAGGTAAAATGATATTAGGTGCCGTGTATAATCCCATCATGAATGAACATTAAATGGTAATAAAATAAGCGTAAGCGATAAAGATAATTTATTAAGCAGTTGTTTGGTAACAGGTTTTCCTTATCAATATTTAGATTCAGAAAATGGACCCTTACAAATTTTTGAAAAATTAATTCGCAAAGCCATTCCTGTTCGAAGACTAGGAAGTGCCGCCATAGATTTATGTTGGACAGCGGCTGGTAGGTTTGATGGATTTTATGAACATAAACTTCAAGCTTGGGATAGTGCAGCTGGTTTTTTAATGGTGGAAGAAGCAGGTGGAAAGGTAACGGACTTAAAGGGAAACCCCTACAGCCCATACCAGCCGGGCATTATAGCGACCAATGGAAAAATTCATGATCAATTATTACACGTTATAACAGGTGGAAATTTATAAATTATTTTATGTCAACAGAAAGAACTGAAATTGATAAATTAGGTGAGTTTGGTTTAATAGATCATCTCACAGAAAATTTTGAAACGCATAATGCATCCACCATTTTATCTATTGGAGATGATGCAGCCGTCATAGATCATTTTGGAAAACAAACCGTTATTACAACAGACTTGTTAATTGAAGGAGTACACTTTGATTTAATGTATACCCCTTTAAAACATTTAGGTTATAAGGCAGTGGTGGTGAATTTAAGTGATATATATGCAATGAATGCAACACCTACTCAAATAACTATGAGCATTGCATTTAGTAATCGTTTTAGTTTAGAAGCTTTAGAAGAATTTTATGAAGGCGTGAATATTGCTTGTGAAAAATACGATGTGGATTTAATTGGAGGCGATACTTCTACTTCTCAAAAAGGTTTTATTATTTCAGTGACTGCCTTAGGTGAGGTAGCACCCGATAAATACATCAAACGTAGTACCGCTGAAAGTGGAGACCTGATCTGCGTTTCAGGCGATTTGGGTGCCGCTTTTTTAGGACTAACCCTTATGGAGCG
>JBEGKS010000096.1:0-5433 GCA_041183945.1 Bacteroidota bacterium
GGTATCGGTAATAACGCCTACAGAGTCTCTGGCGGGTGGTATTTTTCTTTTTAAATCGGAAATTTTACCTGCGTATAAGGTATCTGCTGCTATATATAATGTGTCTTTCTTTTGTTTGATTAATAAAAGGGGGTTCTCTGTAGCTAAAAAAGTAGATTTTTGTTTATTCGCCTTTATATTATTAGCCATTAAGTCAAAACCCAAGCTATCTTTAGAGGTATAAATAGCATTGCCTTTAAATTCTCCCATTTCAAGTGAATCATCTACCGCCATTTCATCTGCTATAAAATGATAAGTGCTATCATCTATATTGGATCTGTCGTATAAATATCCTTTTCTGGTACCCGTATTATAATTACCATTACTAGTACTAATAACCCTAGTACCTGTTATGATTTTAGAAGGGCTTAAGAAGTTTGTAAGTTGAGTATAGGTATTGTACTCTAAAGTATCGGTAATGATATTATTTTCAGGGTCGATTAATTCCACTTTTTTTCTAAAAATGACATCTCTTGTTTCTCCATAGTACAAACCTTCTGTACTTGTAAGTACAGTTTTATTGCGTACTAGCTTACCGCCATTTTTAAAACTGCCTAGTTTAATATTTACATCATAGTCTAAAGAGTCGGTGGTTAAAACGCCTTTGCCATCAGTTAATTTTACTTTTTTACGCAGGTATGCTTTTTTTGTAGATCCTATATATTTTAAATAATTAGCATAGATATTGACACTGTCTGCATCATTAATATGAACATTGCCAAAATTCTCTAAAGTATTTAGAGTGGTATTTAAAATTATGCTGTCGCCATATAATAATGTTTTGCCTTGACGAATTTTTACATGGCCTACCAGTATTAAGTAGTCCATGCTATCCATTTTTTTAACATTGTATACTTCTGCTGAAAGAAATTCAATGAGTTTGCTTCCGTCCACAACAGGGGGAGCTTCTGCTATTACTATATCCTTAGGCTTAGGGGTAGCTGTATTTTGTCCTTTTGCGATTGAAGAGGAAAGACTAAGAAATAATATGATGAAGGCCCATTTATTCATGATTCACAGAATCAGCTAAAGGCTTATCTAATGGAGCAGATTTATCTTTTTTACCAAACACAGATACATTGATATATCTTTTAGGATGCACTTTAATATCGTCAACAAGTGTATTGATACTCTTAAGGGTTCCTTGTAAATCTTGGTAAAAAGAAGAGTCATTCATTAATTTAGAAGCGGTTCCAGTTCCTGAATTTAATTTTTGCAAACTTGTATTTAAGGAAGCCACTGCTAATTGAATAGTTTTGATGGTCTTTGTTAAGTCGGCGTCTTTCACCGATTTTGATACGCTGTCTAAATTTGTAATGATATTATTAAGCTTCTCATTATTATTATTCAAATTCTTAGTAAAAGAATTTAAATTATCAAATGACTGACTCACAGAACCATTTTGCTTTTGCAACATAGTTTCAATATTAGCCATGGAGCTATTTAAGCTTTTGGTTGTAGCCGCTAAATTTTCTAATACAAGTGCAAGGTTTTGTTTGTTCTTATCATCTAATACTGTATTAATATTATTTAATACTTTATCTAAAGAAGTAATGGCATTTTTAGTTTTTTCACCAAGGGGAGAAAGAGTATTTACAAAATCGCCCAATAAACTTGTTGCAGGTGCCGTTTTTATGGTGTCGCCCGATTTAATATAAGTATTGGCATTGCCTAAAACAATACTAACACTGCTTATACCTAATGGATTATCTTGAATAGTGGCTACCGAGTTAGTAGGAATTTTATAGGCTTCATTTAATTTAACAGAAACAATAATAGAAGCTAAATTATCTTTTTGATTTTCAATTTCAAATACAGTACCCACTTGAAAACCATTTACAAAAACAGGATTAGATACAATCAATCCCTTGGTATCATTATATTTTGCATAAATGTAATTACCTGGTTGAAAAATAGTTTTTCCTTTAAGAAAATTGAAGCCTATGATCATTAAGGTAATAGCTATTACTGTCAGCGCCCCCACCTTGGTTTCGTTTGATACTTTCATCTTGAGTGAATTAAATAAACTTTATGTAAAATTAGCTAAAAAAGGGGAGCTAATTGGCATTTGTCTTTTTCTGCTTTTCCAGTGAATTTTTATACCTAAGCACGGACTTGGTAATTACCTCGCATATTTGATTTTGACCATCTTCACTATTAAGGTAGTCCTCGTCTTCAGGGTTGGAAATAAAGCCAGTTTCCACCAGTACAGCTGGCATTTGAACGGCAGCTAAAACCCAAATTCCTTTCTGTCTTTGTTTCGCCTCTCTACTTATACGACCTGCCGCTTTAAATTCTTCCTCAATAGTCAAGGCAAGGCTTGCAGCTCTTTGAAAATATTGTTGTGTTAATAAACTAATCATCATAGAACGGGTAGGGTCGGCCTCTTCTATTTCTTTAATTTGCTTTATAGAAACAGAGTCTAATTTTTCCACCACATCGTCTACTGCTTCACTGGCCATATCCTTTTTTTGATCCGACTTACCTACATTGTAAATAAATGTTTCTGTACCTCTTGCTGTACTTGGTGTATAGGTAGTTTTATATAAGGGCACTCTTCTAGTTACCTTTCTTTTAACTCCTTTTTTCTTCACTGTATAGGTTTTATTGGTGTAGCCAATAATTTCTCTGTCTCTACTAGGATTTGCAGAATTGGTATGTATACAAATGAATAAGTCTCCTTTAGCAGCATTGGCAATATTGGCCTTTTCTACCACAGAATTATAAATATCGGTTCTGCGGGTAAGCACTACTTCCACATCGGGAATAGACTGGTTGATGTATTCTTCTAGTTTTAAAGAAATAGCTAAGGACACCGCTGCTTCAGTGGAATATTTGCCATTTGAACCCGGATCTGTGCCACCATGACCTGGGTCAATAATGATACGTTTGATGGTTTTAGGTGTGTTTTGGGCTTCCGTACTTATGCCAATTAGGGTAAAAAGGGCAACCAGGGTATAAGTAATTGCTAAAATCAGTCTATTTTGCTTCATAATCAGTGCCTTAATGCTGTTTTAGTTTATTTTTGCTGCTGTGATAATAGCAGGATACAAAAATAACGTAAAATACAGGCGTTCTATTGTAAATGGTAGCATTTTACTAACATTAACAATAGTTTTAATGCCCATAATGGGTGTTTTTGCGCAGGCCAAAATTCAGGCCCCTGTAAAAGACAGTATTTCTGCTAAAACAGACAGTCTTTCCAAGAAAAAAGACAGTAGTGCTGTAAGGTCTATTAGAATTTCAAAAGATAGTATTGATACCCCTATTAATTACAATGCAGAAGATTCTGGAGTGATGATTATGTCTACCAAAGAATTCTTTTTGTATGGCAAAGCAAAAACAGTTTATAAAACTTCTGAGTTAGAAGCAGCTACTATTGTGTATGACCAACAGAGTCAAAATATTAAAGCTTATGGAGCAAAAGATACCACAGGTAATCCTTTAAGTAATCCAAAATTTAAAGAGGGTAGTATGACTTCTGTAAATGATTCCATTTATTTTAATATGAAGTCGGGTAAGGGCTTGACAAAAAATACAAATTTCCAACAGGGTGAAATTTTTATTAATGCCACCACCATGAAAAAAGTTAGTCAAGACCAGGCTTATGCATGGAAGGCCAGATTTACCACCTGTAATTTAGATGATCCCCATTTTGCTTTTAGAACCAATAGGTTAAAAATTATTACGGATAAAATTGGAGTATCAGGCCCGGCCTTCCCGGAATTTGAAGGAGTGCCATTTCCCATAGGTATTCCTTTTGGAATTTTTCCTTTATCAAGAGGAAAGCATTCTGGTCTCATGGCGCCTGCTTTTTCAACCAGTGAAGATTTTGGTTTAGGCTTTGAAGGTTTAGGTTATTATAAAGTACTGAGTGATAATTTTGATGCTACCATTAGAAGTAATATTTATTCTTATGGTGGATGGAGTGCTAATTTGAATTCCAAATATATTTTACGCTATAAATACATTGGTAATTTTAATTTGAGTTTACAAAATTCTAAAATTCTTAATAGAAATGTAAATTTAGCAACTGAATTCACAGGGGGCAAAACCTTCATGATTAACTGGTCTCATTCAATGGATTCAAGGGCCTTACCGGGTACTAGTTTTTCTGCCAATGTTAATTTTGGTAGCACAAAGTACAATAGTTACTTACTTAACAACCCTTATCAAAATTTTCAAAACCAAATAAGTTCTTCCATAAGTTATAATAAGTCATGGAATAATAAATATAATTTATCGGTGAACTTGAATCATAACCAAAACAATAATTTAGGCTTGGTGAATTTAAGTTTACCTAATATTAATTTCAATGCACTTACTTTATATCCTTTCCAATCTAAAGAGCAAATTGGTGCAGGTAAATGGTATGAAAAATTAGGCATAGGGTATAATGGATCCTTCCAAAACCAAATGTCATTTTATGATTCCGCTTTTAATATCAATAGACTATTAGATACCATGCAGTGGGGTGCCACACATAATATTCCTATCAGTGTTTCTCTTCCTTCTTTAGGCCCAATAACTATTACACCCTCTATTGGTTTTGAAGAAAAATGGTATGGCCAACAAAATACAAAGTCATGGAATAGTAAATTAAATAAGGTAGATACTAGTTATGAAAAAGGATTTTTTAGAGCACCTCATGTAAGCTTTGGTGTAGGTACTGCTAGTAGAATTTTTGGTACTTATAAATTCAAAAGCGATTATGTACAAGCTATTCGTCATGAATTAAGGCCTAGTATTTCTTTTAACTATTCTCCCGATTTAGCAAAATCTTATCATTATTCAACCCAAATTGATACTTCAGGAAGAACTTATCGTTTTTCTAAATTTGATGGAGGTGCTTTAGGGGGTGCTTATTCCGAGGGTACATTCGGTGGTTTAAGTTTTGGATTGGATAATTTACTAGAGATGAAAGTAAAAGACAAAAAAGATACTAGTGCTGAAAGCTTTAAAAAAGTAAAATTAATTGAAGGCTTTGGCTTTACTTCTAATTATAATTTCCTTGCCGATAGTTTTCAATTAGGCAATTTTAATTTTTATGCGCGTACATTATTGTTTGACAAGTTTAATATATCTTCTTCATTTAGTTTAGACCCTTATGCTACAGATAGACAAGGTTTCAGAGTGAATAAATTAGATATAGACCCCACTAAATTTAAATTCGGTAGTATTACCAATGGGGGTGTTTCTATCTCTACTTCTTTTAAAAGCAAATCAAAGGATGATGCGGCCTCTAAGAAAAAAGAAATTCCTTTAGATCCCTTCATGACCCCTGATGAACAACAAAGACAATTGCCAGCAGTGCATCTCGCGTGTGATAAACATACTTAGTTGTTGTATACTTGCTTTGGCCACATCCACATAACCGGTACCTCCAAGCTTCCA
>JBEGKS010000097.1:0-5378 GCA_041183945.1 Bacteroidota bacterium
TAAAGCAGGTCTTGATATGATTCAATTACATGGAGACGAGGATGCTTCCTATTGTGCTACTATTCAAGAAGCCTTTCCTGTCATTAAAGTATTTAGGGTTTCAAAAACTATTCCCGATTTTGCTTTATTTGAAAATGTAGCTGCCTATTACTTATTTGATACCGATAGTGCCTTGTATGGCGGAACGGGTCAGCATTTTAATTGGGAAATCATTAAAAAAACGCGTTTTAATAAACCTTTTTTCTTAAGTGGTGGTATTGGTATAAATGATATACAAGGAATACAAGTATTGAAAGCGGCCACGGCAGGCAAGGACTTAGTGGCCTTAGATATGAATAGTAAATTTGAAACAAGTCCAGGAATTAAAAATATTGAATTAATTAAAACTTTTATAGATGCCTTTATTTAATGTAAATGAGAATTATCAAAACCCTACAGCAGAAGGTTACTATGGTGACTTTGGGGGAGCCTATATTCCAGAAATGTTATATGGCAATGTGGAGACATTGAAAACGCAGTATTTGCAAATTATGCAAGACCCTAGTTTTCAAGCAGAGTTTCAACAGCTATTGAAAGACTATGTGGGAAGACCTACACCTCTTTTTTTAGCAGAGCGGTTAAGCAAAGAAATAGGTGCTACTATTTATTTAAAAAGAGAAGACCTCTGTCATACAGGGGCACATAAAATAAATAATACCATTGGTCAAATTATTTTAGCGCAAAAATTAGGCAAGAAAAAAATTATTGCTGAAACGGGGGCTGGTCAACATGGTGTGGCAACGGCTACTGTATGTGCCTTAAAAGGAATGGAATGTGTGGTATATATGGGAGAAAAAGATATTGAAAGACAGGCGCCCAATGTAGCGCGTATGAAAATGTTAGGAGCAACCGTTATTCCTGCAAAAAGTGGAAGTAAAACTTTAAAGGATGCCACAAATGAAGCCATTAGAGCTTGGATTAACGAGCCTAATGAAACACATTATATTATAGGTAGCGTGGTAGGGCCGCATCCTTATCCAGATATGGTTGCGCGTTTTCAAAGTGTGATTAGTGAAGAAATAAGAAAACAATTAAAAGAAAAAACAGGTACTGAACTTCCAACCCATGTAGTGGCCTGTGTAGGTGGAGGCAGTAATGCAGCAGGTGCATTTTATCATTTTTTAAATGAAACTACTGTTCAACTTGTAGCTGTAGAAGCAGCAGGTCATGGAGTGCATTCAGGTTTAAGTGCTGCCACTACGCAGTTAGGTACCCCAGGTATTTTACATGGCTCTAAAAGTATAGTTATGCAAACCAGTGATGGTCAAGTGGTGGAGCCGCATAGTATTTCTGCAGGTTTAGATTATCCGGGTATTGGCCCCTTGCATGCTTATTTATATGAAAGCAAAAGAGGAACATTCTTAAGTGCCACGGATGAAGAAGCATTGGAGTCGGCATTTCACCTTTCAAAAATAGAAGGCATTATTCCTGCACTAGAAACGGCGCATGCTTTTTCAGTGCTTCCAAAAATGAATTTGAAAGCTTCTGATGTGGTTGTGGTTTGTTTAAGTGGTAGAGGTGATAAAGATTTAGCCACTTATATGGAACATTTATAAAGCATAAAATAAAAATATGTCTAAGTTAGAGTTAGTATTTAAAGAAAAGTCGAAGCGTATTTTAAATGTGTATTGCACTGCTGGATATCCTGCATTAGATAGCACTATGAAAGTAATGGCAAGTTTGCAAAAAAACGGCGCGGACATTATTGAATTAGGCATGCCCTATAGTGATCCCTTAGCCGATGGAGAAGTGATACAAGTAAGTAGTATGAAGGCCTTAGCAAATGGTATGAATATTGCTGTTTTATTTGAGCAAATTCAGGATATGCGAAAAAGCATTTCTATTCCTGTGATATTAATGGGCTATATGAATCCTATTTTACAATATGGTTTTGAAGCTTTTTGTAAAAAAGCAAAAGAAGTAGGTATTGATGGACTTATTTTGCCCGACCTTCCTTTATTTGAATTTGAACAGTCTTATGGAAAAATAATTAAGGAAAATGGTTTAGACTTTATTTTCTTAGTGACTCCAGAAACACCCGAGCAAAGAGTAAAAAAATTAGATAGCTTAACAAATGGGTTTTTATATGCAGTAAGTTCTTCTGCCACCACTGGGAAAGACAAGGATTTTAATGTAGTTGCCCAGTATTTGCAAAAATTACAAAACATGCAATTAAAGAATCCCATTTTAGTGGGTTTTGGCATTAAGGATAAGGCTACCTTTGATGCAGCCACTGTGCATACGCAAGGAGCCATTATTGGTTCTGCTTATATTCAGGTTTTATCTAAAGGCGGGGATATTGAAACAAGTACTAGCCAATTTTTAAATAGTGTTTTAAGCGCCTAGGTAAATAAACAAATGAAAACAGTCATCATTAAGTACAATGCAGGTAATATTCAATCGGTGCTATATGCACTCGAGAGATTGGGCGTGTCTGCCATGGTTACTGATTCTATGGAAGAAATAAATACCGCCGATAAAGTTATTTTTCCAGGCGTTGGGGAAGCGAGCACTGCTATGCAATACATAAGAGAAAGAAATTTAGATACGCTTATAAAAAATTTAAAGCAACCCGTTTTAGGTATTTGTTTAGGTATGCAGTTAATGTGTACACATTCCACAGAAAATAACACTAGTTGTTTAGGTATTTTTGAGGAACAAGTAAAGGAATTTGAAACCAGCGACCTAAGTATTAAAATCCCTCAAATGGGTTGGAATACAATTGCTGCATTGAAGACCCCCTTATTTAAAGGTATTGCAGAAAATAGTTTCGCCTATTTTGTACACGGCTATTTTGCTGCTTTAGGAAAACATACTATTGCCACTACCCATTATATTCAAGACTACAGTAGTGCTTTACAGAAGGATAATTTTTATGGAGTGCAATTTCATCCAGAAAAATCGGCTAATGCAGGTGAACAAATTATACAAAATTTTCTAGCGCTATAAATAGAATTGTAAGAATAAACGAATTAAGAATAAAAGAAAAAATAAGTAAAGTCAAAAGAATAATAAATAACAAATTAGATGCAAATTATACCGGCTATAGATATTATTGAAGGCAAATGTGTTCGTTTAACGGAAGGAGATTACGCGCAAAAGAAAATATACAACGAAGACCCCTTAGAAGTGGCCAAGGCATTTGAAGGTATTGGATTAATGCGCTTGCATTTAGTTGATTTAGATGGCGCCAAAGCCGGACAGGTAGTGAATTGGAAGGTTTTAGAAAAAATTGCCAATAATACAGAACTGAAAATAGATTTTGGAGGGGGTATTAAAACGGAGGCTACTTTAAAAACCGTATTAGATACAGGAGCTACTTATGCAACCATTGGAAGTTTGGCCGTTAAAAATGAATTATTATTTCAAGAGTGGATAGCTAGGTTCGGGGCCAAGGTTTTTATGTTAGGCGCCGATGTATTGGATGAAAAGATAGCCATTGGTGGTTGGTTAGAGAAGACAGAGATATCGGTATTTGATTTTATGAAATCATATATAGATAAAGGGGTAAAGCAAATTTTTTGCACCGATATTAAAAAAGACGGCAAATTACAAGGCCCTTCTATTGAGCTATATCAAAAAATTATAGATCAATTCCCCAATTTGCATTTAATCGCTAGTGGGGGTGTAAGTTCTCTAGATGATTTAATAGAACTAGAAGAGATAGGATGTAGCGCTGCTATTGTGGGCAAGGCTATTTATGAAAATAAAATTACCATTTCGGAATTAGCCAATTTCAATTAATTCATTTCATTTTTAACGAATACCATTCATGTTAACCAAACGCATTATACCTTGTTTAGATATCAAAGACGGCCGCACTGTGAAGGGTGTGAACTTTGAGCAGTTAAGAGATGCAGGAGACCCTGTAGAACTAGCTGCTTTCTATGCAAGCGAGGGTGCAGACGAATTGGTATTCTTAGATATTACAGCCACCGTTGAAAAGAGAAAAACTTTAAGTGAGCTAGTGAATAAAATGGCACATAAAATTAATATTCCTTTTACGGTAGGTGGGGGTATTCAAACAGAAGAGGATGTCAGTATTTTATTACAAAATGGAGCCGATAAAATTTCTATCAATACAGCTGCTTTTCAAAACCCAGACATCATTCATCGCTTTGCCAAAAACTTTGGAAGCCAGTGTGTGGTACTTGCTATTGATACAAAATTAGAAGCCGATGGTAATTGGTATGTGTATTTAAAGGGCGGCAGAGAAAAGACCAATACCTTAACTATGGACTGGGCTAAGCAAGCGGTAGACCTTGGTGTAGGAGAAATTTTATTAACCTCTATGAATCATGATGGCACTAAGCAAGGTTTTGCCTTAGATATAACTGCAGCTTTATCTTCAGCCTTAGCTGTTCCTATTATTGCATCGGGTGGTGGGGGCAATGAAGCTCATTTTTATGATGTTTTTACAACAGGCAAGGCCGATGCTGCATTGGCCGCTAGTATATTTCATTATAAAGAAGTTGCCATCCCTCATTTAAAAAAATATTTAAACAATAAAGGGCTTGCGATAAGAATTTAAATCGTCAAACTAAAGAAAAGATATAACTAATCATATTACTAACTATTTAACTAACTATTCAACTAACTAACTAATACATTCACTATGAATATCAATTTTACAAAATACGCTGACGGCCTAGTGCCCGCCATTGTGCAAGACGCAAATACTAAAACTGTTTTAATGTTGGGCTTTATGAATCAAGCAGCAGTTGACGCAACGTTTGCCGAAGGCAAAGTCACTTTCTATAGCCGTTCTAAAAATAGATTATGGACTAAGGGTGAAGAGAGTGGAAATTTCTTGAATTATATAAGTATGTCTTTAGATTGTGATCAGGATAGTTTATTAATTCAAGCAAGTCCTGAAGGTCCTGTTTGTCATATGGGTACTGATACTTGTTGGGGAGAAGACAATAATACAAGTATTGCATTTTTAAATATTTTAGAGCAAATTATTGCAGATAGAAAAAAGGCAGATCCTTCAAGCTCTTATGTAGCTGGCTTATTTGCTAAGGGTATTAATAAAATAGCGCAGAAAGTAGGAGAAGAAGCGGTAGAAATGGTGATTGAGTCTAAGGACAATAATGAGCAGTTATTCTTAGACGAGTCGGCCGATTTATTGTTTCACTATATGATACTTTTACAGTCTAAAGGCTATCAATTAGCTGATGTGGCCAAGGTTTTAGCTCAAAGACATAAACCCTAAAATTAAATACTTATATTTGATAGCTTAACTGAATAAAAATTTTTTCAATACATTAATACAAATACAATGATCAAAAAAATACTATTAGTTGCAATACTTGCCATTTGCTGCATGAATTTAACTG
>JBEGKS010000098.1:0-5336 GCA_041183945.1 Bacteroidota bacterium
GCAGCTACCTATATAGCTTGGTGTGCATCTAATTTTACCACCGTTAAACAAATTTCAGTTGTGGGTGGAGACTTTCCGCAATCTGAATTAGATGCCTTAGCTAAAAGAGGTGTTACATTAGAAGGTGTTCAAATTAAAAAAGACGAGAAAACATTTTTCTGGAGTGGTAAATATCATTTAGATATGAATACCCGTGATACATTAGAAACTCAATTAAATGTATTAGAAAATTTTGAACCTGTGGTGCCTGATAGTTACCAAGACTGTGAAATTTTAATGTTAGGTAATTTAGTTCCTGGTGTACAAAGTAGTGTGATTAAGCAAATGAAAAAGCGTCCAAAGTTAATCGTAATGGACACTATGAATTTTTGGATGGAGATTATGATGGACGACTTATTACATACCATTTCTTTAGTAGATGTATTAATGGTGAACGATAGTGAAGCGCGTCAATTAAGCGGAGAGTATAGTTTAGTAAAGGCTGCGAAAAAAATTATGGGCATGGGTCCTAAATACTTAATTATTAAAAAAGGAGAACATGGTGCTTTATTATTTCATGGCAACGAAGTGTTCTTTGCACCCGCCTTACCATTAGAAGAAGTATTTGATCCAACTGGTGCTGGAGATACTTTTGCAGGTGGCTTCGTAGCACATCTTGCAAAAACAAAAGACTATTCTTTTAATAACATGAAGTCGGCCATTATTGTAGGTAGTGCACTAGCAAGCTTCTGCGTGGAAAAATTTGGCACACAAAGATTAACGGAGATTAGTCCTGCGGATATTAAAGAACGCATACAATCGTTTGTTCAGTTAGTGAATTTCGATATTGAATTAGTATAAATTTGGAGATTGATTAGATTCGAATTAATTTTGTGCAGACAATGAGAAAATATAAACATACCAAACAAATTATGAAACCCCTTTAATAGGAAGGTGCTGATTGTTTGTATGCTATAAAATATATTCAGAAGCCTTCCAAGAAATTGGGAGGCTTTTTGTTTTTCAAAAAAATTATTATAGAAATAAAAAAATAAAGTATGAAAGTTGCAGTGGTAGGTGCTACTGGTTTAGTGGGCACTAAAATGTTAGAAGTGTTAGCGGAAAGAAATTTTCCCATAACTGAATTAATTCCAGTGGCCTCAGCGCGTTCAAAGGGTAAGGAAGTGATGTATAAGGGAAAGGGGTATAAAGTAGTAACCATGGAAGAGGGCATTGCGGCTAAACCAGCGGTGGCTTTGTTTTCGGCAGGTGGTAGCACTTCACTTGAATGGGCACCTAAATTTGCAGCTGCAGGTATTCGTGTCATTGATAACTCTTCTGCTTGGAGAATGGACCCTACCAAAAAATTAGTAGTACCAGAAGTGAACGCTGCAGTATTAACCACCGAGGATTTAATTATTGCCAATCCTAATTGTTCTACCATACAAATGGTGGTAGCCTTACAACCCCTTCATACAAAATATAAAATTAAAAGAGTGGTGGTAAGTACTTATCAAAGTGTAACGGGTACGGGTAAAAAAGCAGTAGACCAATTAATGGAAGAAAGAAAAGGTGTTAAAGTGGGTGCCGATGCTATGGCTTATAAATATACCATTGACTTAAACGCCATTCCTCAAATAGATGTTTTTTTAGAGAATGGTTATACTAAAGAAGAAATGAAAATGGTGAAAGAAACTTGCAAAATTATGCAAGACGATTCTATTAAAGTAACGGCAACTACCGTGCGAATTCCAGTAATGGGTGGCCATAGTGAAAGTGTGAATGTAGAATTTGAAAATGAATTTGATTTAAAAGAACTAATTGATATTCTTGCTGCAGCACCGGGTGTAATTGTACAACAAAGTGATGCAGATCAATTTTATCCAATGCCTTTATGGGCGCATGAAAAAGACGATGTATTTGTAGGTCGTTTAAGAAGAGATGAAACGCAGGCGAAAACATTGAATATGTGGATTGTTAGTGATAATCTTCGTAAGGGGGCTGCTACCAATGCGATTCAAATTGCTGAATACTTAGCTTCTAAAGGAATAATTTAGTTTCTACTAATTATTGAAAGTCAAATACTTTTAAATATTAAAAGTTAAATACTTTTTATTCTTCACTCTCGTCATTACGCTAAAATATATAAATACGAACTAAAAGTCTGAACTCGCACTGCGTGCTCAGACATGCAGACTTTTTAAACGTTCGAATTTATATATTTTTAAGCTATGACTCAAAGTTCAGAATCAAAATTGTATTTAACTTTTTATTTAATAGAAAGTATATTTGAGACCCCTTAATAAATAGAAATAAAGAAATTCAATTTTGAGTGAACTTTGAGAGAATCGATAGAGAGCGAAAAATTAGGATTTCGAATTGCTATTTATTAAATCAACAAAGTCTGCTTCAGATATAATTTTGATAGAAGCTATTTTTTTAGCTTTCTCTAATTTACTACCGGCGTCTTCGCCTACGACTAAGTAATTTAATTTACTACTCACGCCACCTAGTATATGTCCACCTCTTGATTCTACCATGGCTTCGGCCTCGGAGCGTTTTAATTGTGTAAGCGTGCCTGTAAATAAAAAGTTAAGTCCTGCTAAATTGCCATCTACGGCAGTGTCATTGGTTTGAATCATATTCAATCCCAGGCTTTCTAAACTTTTTATAAGTTCAATATTTTTTGGCTCATGGAAGAATTGATAAATACTAGTGGCTACTTTAATACCCACATCATCGAAGCTTTGTAGTTGTTCTTCTGTAAAATCTTTTAAATCTAAAATATGCTGAATATGACTAGCAATGGTTTTAGCGGTGGTTTCTCCTACAAAGCGAATACCTAAAGCATAGATTAATCTGTATAGGGGTTGAGTTTTTGAAATTTCAATAGCTGCATTTAAATTATCTATACTTTTTTTACCAAAACCTTCTAGACCCGTTATTTTGCTAAAGTCCAATTGATAAAGGGAAGGAATATTGGTGAGTAAGCCTAGTTCATAAAACTTTCTAATGTTCGCTTCACCGAAACTTTTAATATCCATCGCATCTTTACTTACAAAATGTATAATACGCTCAATTATTTGTGCAGTACATAAAGGACTATTACATCTCCAAACGGCTTCGGCTTCTTCTTTTTCAAGTAAGGCATTACATACAGGACAGTATGTGGGGAATTGAATAATTTTTTCTTTACCCGTTCTTAATTTGGGAATGGATTGTACAATTTGTGGAATCACATCACCTGCTCTTTCAATAATAACCGTATCGCCTAATCGTAAATCTTTTTCTTTAATATATTCTTCATTGTGCATGGAAATACTAGACACCGTTACGCCTCCTAAGGCTACTGCTTTTAATTTAGCCACAGGAGTCACAGCGCCGGTACGCCCCACTTGAAATTCTACCGATTCTAAAATGGTCGTGGCTTGCCTTGCTTTAAATTTATAGGCAATGGCCCACCTTGGATGGTGGGAAGTCATGCCTAGTTTTTCTTGTAAAGCAAAATCGTTTACTTTAATAACGAGTCCATCAATTTCATAAGGAAGTGAATCGCGCTGTGCTTCAAACTCGCTACAAAAAGCGATCACTTTCTCCACACCTTTAATAATTTTTTTCTCTTTTTGAGGAGACCTGAAACCCATATTCCATAATAGTTCTAGAGAACCGCTATGGCTACTTAACAAGGGGCTTAATGTAGTTTTAGGAGCAGGTAAAAAATAACTGATATGATAAATAAAGGCGTCTAGGTTTCTAGAAGCTACTTCTTTTGGGTCCTTCATTCTTAAACTACCTGCTGCTGCATTACGCGGATTAGCCAATGTGGCTATTTGTTTTTCTTTTAATTTTTCATTGAAATCGGCAAAGGCTTTTTTACTCATGATTACTTCGCCACGAATTTCCATTTGTTGAATGCCGTTTTCAAGTAAAGGAATACTTAAAGGAATGGATCTAATTTGTTTTATATTATTGGTAATATCTTCTCCGGCAACACCATCGCCTCTTGTGCAGGCGCGCACTAATAAATCATTTTCATAAAGTAATGAAATACTAGCTCCATCAAATTTTGGTTCCACGCAATAAGTAATCTCCTCTAGGCCAGCGCCTTCTTTGGCTTTGCGATCAAAGTCATTTAAGTCTTCTGCATTATAACTATTTTCCAAACTTAACATAGGCACTAAATGGGCCACGGTTTCAAAAGAATTATTCAAACTATTGCCCACTCTTTGACTAGGAGAGTCTTTTGAAATTAAGGACTTGTTCGCCGATTCAATGGTAATTAATTGCTGATATAATTGATCGTATTCAAAATCGCTTATGAAGGGTTCACTAGCAACATAATATTGGTACTCGTGAAATTTAAGCAGTTCTTTTAAAGGCGCTAATTCAATGGTATGCGGCTGAGACAAATAAGTCGCAGTGAGCGATTGTAAACTTTTTATTTTGGAGGTATTGTACATGCTGTAAAATGTCTGCTAAAATACAAATTGTTTTATTCTTTTATTTCGTATTTTCAGGATAAGAAATTTTTATTTCTTCTTTTGCTTATGCTTGAATACGACAAATCTATTGCTTTAGAAACTGCTGCCTACAATAAGCAGGCGGTATCCTTGGTAGAATCTTATCCTGCAGTACCCCTCACGGTAGATTGTGTGATATTCGGTTTTGACCAAAACTCACTCAAGGTTTTACTCATCAAGAGCGATTTAGCCCAGTTTGCAGAGAAATACTCTTTATTAGGCGATAATGTCAAGTCCAATGAGGATTTAGATGATGCCGCACATAGGGTCCTTTTAGAGCGAACAGGAATGAAAGATGTTTATTTAGAGCAGGTCCACAGTTTTGGAAAGCCCCAAAGGCATCCTGGGGGCAGGGTGGTGACCACGGTATATGCCTCTTTATTAAATATTAAACACCATGAATTATCGATCACCGACCATGAATTAAATTGGCATCCAGTGGACCTGGTGGGCGAGATGGCCTTTGATCATAAGGAAATTCTAGAGTTCTGTATTCATTGGTTGCAAAAGAGAATTCAAGAACATCCATTGGCCTTTAATTTACTGCCTAAAAAGTTCTCCTTAAGACAGTTGCAAAATGCATACGAGGCTATATTAAATTGTAAATTGGATAGACGCAATTTTAGGAAAAAATTTGCTGCAATGGGCTACTTAATTGATACCAACGAAATGGAAGTAAACGTGATGCACCGCCCTGGTAAATTATATACATTTGATTTTGAAGCATATCAGCAGCGCAAGAAAAATGGGGTAGGGATTGATTTTTAAAAAATGCGATTGCTTGCCTATAATTTAATACCTTTATTCACTATTTAAACAGGTATTATTATGTTATAT
>JBEGKS010000099.1:0-5301 GCA_041183945.1 Bacteroidota bacterium
ATTATTTTTTGAAAAAAATCATTAGAGAAATTTACATTACTTTTTTTATTTAAAAAATAAAAAGTGATGTAAATCTACCCCATATTATGGAATACCTTATTCACGTCTTCGTCCTCTTCCAAGCGTTCAATTAATTTACTAATATCTTCTGCTTGCTCATCGGAAACAGGAACGGTGGTAGTAGGTATCCATTCTAATTGTGCACTAATGGGATGGATATTTTTATCTTCTAAAGCTTTTTGTAAATTACCAAAATCGGTAAAGGCACAACGAAGAACAATAATTGGATTTTCATTCTCGTCATTACTTTCTCCTAATTCATCTAAGCCATGATCAATTAAATCAAGTTCTAGGTCGTCCATATTTAAACCCTCCGGCTTTAAATTAAAAACACCCATTTTTTTAAATTGGAAACTTACACTTCCTGAATTACCTAAAGTACCATGCCCTTTGTTAAAATGGCTTTTTACATTCGCCACGGTTCTTACATGATTGTCGGTTGCAGTTTCCACTAATAAGGCCACACCATGCGGTGCATATCCCTCGTATAAAATTTCTTCGTAGTTGCTCGTGTCTTTACCCATGGCTCTTTTAATAGCTGCTTCCACACGGTCCTTGGGCATACCCACACTTCTTGCATTCTGGTAACATCTTCTTAAAGCAGGGTTGTCGTCTGGGTTAGGGCCACTTGCTTTTACAGCAATAACTATTTCTTTACCAATGCGGGTAAATTGCTTTGCCATACGATCAAATCTTTTGAACATGGTGGCTTTTCTAACTTCAAATATTCTTCCCATAGTTTGTGTATTAAGAGTTGCAAAAATAAGAAAAAAAAGTCCCCCCGAGTAATCGAGAGGACTTTTCTAATGTATTGTTTAGATGAAATTAATCATTCAGTTTACTATGCTTACGACCGTAAATGAAGTAAACAACTAGGCCTAAAGCCATCCAAGCAAAGGCTACTTTTAATGTTTGTGCATCTAGGGCGAATATCATGGCTAAGCAAATAACGGCTCCTAAAATGGGTACTAAAGGCACCAATGGAGTTTTAAATGGACGCTCCATCTCGGGTGATTTTCTGCGTAAAATCCAAATACCCGCACTTACTAGTACGAAGGCAAATAAAGTACCAAATGAGGTTAAATCACCTGCTACATTACCAGGAATAAAGGCAGCAAACCCACCTACGAAAATAAATAAAATCCAGTTAGACTTATACGGCGTTCTGTACTTAGGATGTAATTCAGAGAATACTTTAGGAAGTAATCCGTCATTGGCCATTGAATAGAATACGCGTGATTGACCCATTAACATCACTAATATAACAGAACTAAATCCAGCTAGAATAGCGACTGTTACAGCAGTGGCTAACCAGCCATAACCTGTCATATAAGTTGATATCGCATAAGCAACAGATGCTTCACGACCTTTTAAAGGATCTACAAAATCTTTCCAGTTGGCCACACCTGTTAATACGTGTCCAAATAAAATGTATAATATAGTACATACAACTAATGAACCTAAAATTCCAATAGGCATATCTCTTTTAGGATTCTTTGCTTCTTGAGCCGCTGTAGATACTGCATCAAAACCAATGAAAGCAAAAAACACAATAGCAGCACCGCCTAATACGCCACCCCAGCCATGTTTGAATGCACCAGAGTAATCTGCAATTATTTTACCAGAAGCATCAATTACAGGTGGTTGATTAGCAGGAATTAAATAAGGAGTATGATTTTCTGGACGAATAAACTGCCAGCCTAAAATGATAAATAAAATTACAATAGCCACTTTAATAAAAACAATAATTGCATTTACAACAGCAGACTCTTGTGTTCCCTTAATTAATAATAAGGTTAACAATAATAAAATAACTAAGGCAGGTGCGTTAATCATTCCGTGATGAAGTACGCCAGCACTATCGGTTATACTTTCCAGCGGGGAGTGGCTCCATTCATAAGGGATGGCTCCTCCCAACAGCTTATTTAAATATTCACTCCAAGCAATAGAAACAGTGGCTGCTCCTAATGCATATTCCATAATTAAAGCCCATCCAATAATCCAGGCAACTGTTTCTCCCATAGTTACATAAGAGTATGCATAAGCACTACCTGAAATAGGTATCATGGCTGCAAATTCTGCATAACATAAACCTGCAAAGGCACAACCTACGGCTGCTACTATAAAAGACAATGTTACACCTGGTCCTGCAGCTTGTCCAGCAGCAGCGGCAGTTCTAACAAATAAACCTGCACCTATAATTGCACCTACACCTAAGGCCACTAAGTTACCAGCGCCCAATGTACGTTTTAAGCCCTTGCCTCCGTCCTCTGATTGGGCAAGCATGGCTGACAAATCTTTCTTTCTAAATAAACTCATAAATAATTGGTTTGTTGTGGTTTCAATTTATCTTGGAAAATAGCACTTTTTTTGCAAAATCAGGCTATAATTCCATGGAAAATGGCCCTTTTTTTTGCTTATTTTTTTAACACTTAAGTCTTATATTGCAGTAATTACTATTGCATGAAAAAATCGAATAAACTTACTATTTACATTGTCATTGCTATGATTGCCGGGGCTATTTTAGGCTATTATATACATGAAAATTATAATGAACAAACCATTGCTGCTTTTGCTAAAAACAGCAAATTATTAACAACCATTTTCTTGCGTTTGGTGCAAATGATTATTGCGCCACTTGTGTTTAGCACTTTGGTAGTGGGTATTGCAAAATTAGGCGACTTAAAAACTGTGGGCCGTGTGGGAGGTAAGGCTATGTTATGGTTTATTACAGCATCGCTTGTGAGTTTGTTAATTGGGTTAATACTTGTAAATATTTTTAAACCAGGAGAAGGAATTGCATTAAGCAATGCCGATACCAATGGCGCTAAGGATTTACTAG
Organism: Bacteroidota bacterium; assembly: GCA_041183945.1. Lineage (GTDB taxonomy): Bacteria > Bacteroidota > Bacteroidia > Chitinophagales > Chitinophagaceae > Sediminibacterium. Next base: position 2,903 of record JBEGKS010000099.1, read on the forward strand.
GAAACACAAAGGCTTTTAGTTTAGCCAATTTCGTAGAACATGTTTTTCCTAAAAGTATGTTTGAGGCCATGTCCAATAATGAAATATTACAAATTGTTATTTTTAGTATTTTCTTTGGTGTAGCAGCTGCTGCTATTGGAGATGCGGCCAAAGGTTTTATTAAAGCATTGGAAACTGTTTCGCATATAATTTTAAAAATGGTGGGCTATGTCATGAACTTTGCACCACTTGGTGTTTTTGGTGCTATTGCTGCAGTTATTGCAAGCAAGGGTTTAGCCATTTTTGCTTTTTACGGTAAATATTTATTATTCTTTTTAATAGGTATTGGTGTGTTATGGATATTCTTATTAGGCGTGGGTTTTTTAGTTTTAGGCAAAAGAATTCCTTCTTTATTAAGACATATCACTTCTCCCTTAGTTATTGCTTTTAGCACCACTAGTAGTGAGGCAGTATTTCCTAAATTATCTGAAGAGCTTGTGCGTTTTGGTTGCAAGGACAAGATTGTTTCATTTATTCTTCCACTAGGCTATTCATTTAATCTAGATGGAAGTATGATGTATATGACTTTCGCAAGTATGGCCATTGCACAAGCCTATGGTGTACACATAGATATTGCTACCCAGTTAACCATGCTCGTTGTTTTAATGTTAACCAGTAAAGGAATAGCGGGTGTGCCGCGCGCTTCTTTAATTGTAGTTACTGCCACTTGTGCTATGTTTAATATTCCACCAGAGGGCATTGCTTTAATTTTACCTATTGACCATTTCTGCGATATGTTTAGATCCACTACCAATGTCTTAGGTAATAGCTTAGCCACAACAGTGGTGAGTAAATGGGAAGGAGCACTTGAAAATCCGGCGCAAGCTTAAATATTTTATTGATGATTACATTATTAGACGTCTTTCATTGGAGCCAATTATTACAACCTCAATATTATATTGAAAATGGAGGGCTTTGGTTATTATTATTTGTAGTGTTTGCAGAAACCGGATTATTCTTTGGTTTTTTCTTACCAGGAGACAGCTTACTTTTTGTAGCGGGTATATATAGTGCACCATTAGCTGCTCAAATTTTTGCAAGTGACAACGAATGGCTGAATTTATTTATTATATTTTCTTTTATTTCGGTAGCAGGTATTTTAGGAAACTATGTGGGCTATCAAATTGGTAATAAAGTGGGGCCTGCCATGTATGACTGGAAAGAAAATTTATTTTTTAAGAAAAAATATTTAGTACAAGCACAAGATTTCTATGAAAAGCATGGAGGACGTGCTATTGTTATTGCTAGGTTCATTCCAATTGTAAGAACATTTGCACCCATTGTAGCGGGTATTGTAAAAATGGATAAGGCAAAGTTTACTTACTTTAATGTGGTGGGTTGCTTAGCCTGGGTAGCTTCTATGCTTTGTGCAGGACATTTTTTACAAGCTTATGTGCTTAATCAATTTCAGTTCGATTTAAAAAAGCATTTAGAAATAATTGTATTAGTAATTGTATTTGTAACTACCGCTCCAGTTATTTTTCAAGTGCTCAAGCATAGAACAAAAAAATAGGTGCACCTAAAAAAATTAAAACAGATATTATTTTTTTAAAAATATACTAACCATTAAAAGCGTATGACCACTAATAAACAAATAGGAATATTATCACTGCCTGTTTTAGTAGCTGCTCTTGGCTATTTTGTAGACGTATACGACTTGCTTTTATTTACTATTGTAAGACAACCTAGTGTTATGAGTTTAGGCGCTACCGCTGAAAGCATTATTGTAGACAGTGCGCATATTATTAACTGGCAAATGTCCGGTTTGTTAATAGGGGGTATTTTATGGGGTGTATTAGGTGATAAAAAAGGAAGACTAAAGGTTTTGTTTGGATCTATTATACTTTATTCAACTGCTAATTTTTTAACCTCCTTTGTACAAACAGTAGACCAATACGCGTATTGCCGTTTTCTAGGAGGTATTGGTTTAGCGGGCGAATTGGGAGCGGGTATCACACTGGTTTCTGAAATGCTTCCTAAAAACAAAAGAGGCATTGGCACTTCCTTGGTTGCAGGTATTGGTTTGTTTGGGGCTGTCTTTGCTTATTTTACATTTAAAGCCACGGCGGACTGGAGATTATGTTATCAAATAGGAGGGGTGCTTGGTTTTTGTCTTTTAATATTACGCGTTAAAGTTGCAGAGTCCTTTATGTTTGAGTCGGCTAAACTGGCTAATATTTCAAAAGGTAATTTTTTATTATTCTTTAGTTCTTATAAGCGCTTTTCTAAATACATCAAGGCCATACTCATTGGACTACCCACTTGGTTTGTGATTGGTGTAATGGTGAATTATAGTAATAAGTTTGCCTCAACTTTATATGGTGTGAATTTAATTGATTCAGGTAAGTCGGTGATGTTTG
>JBEGKS010000100.1:0-2987 GCA_041183945.1 Bacteroidota bacterium
CTAAATAAGCTTATTTAGGCAAAATCCTTTTTTTATCGGATGGCATACCTATTGCCTGCTAAAAGCTGTATTTCACCATTCATTTCAAGGCTTAAAAGTAAATTTGAAAGCTTGCTGGCATTGATTTTTAACTCATTAGCAATTAATTCTCTATGTATGGGGCCATGGGCTTCAATATATGCTAAAACTGTTTTTATTTCTGGTGAAAATGTCAATGCTAGTTCTTTTGGAGGGCTATTTTTCTCCGCCATGGGCCAGGCCAATGCTTCAAGTAAATTTTCTGCGTCATGGTATAAATGCGCCTTATTTCTTTTAATTAATGCTAAACAGCCCTTGCTTTTTGAATCATGAATTTTACCTGGCACTGCAAAAACTTCTCTATTATAATCAAAGGCTAAATTGGCTGTTATCATACTGCCGCCTTTTAAGGCAGTTTCAACCACTATTGTTGCATCGCTAATACCGGCTACAATTCTATTTCTTTTGGGAAAGCAGTAAGGAAGAATAATACTTTCTTTTCTTGATTCAGTAATGAGCCCACCGTTTTGCATTAGTTCAATGGCTAGTTTTCGGTGTTCCATTGGATACATTTGATCTAGCCCATGGGCAAGCACACCCCAGGTAGGAATTTTATAGGTGAGTGCAGTTTGATGTGCAATGGCATCTACGCCTAAGGCCATTCCACTTATAATGCCCATATTTAAATGCGTTAGACCTTCCATCAGCTCTTTAATAATTCTATTTACCTGAACGGTATGTTGCCTTGTACCTACAATACTAATTAAATAGGGCAGATTAAAATTTTCATTTCCTTTTACATATAATAAAGTAGGAGCGTCCTCGCAATGCAATAACCTATTAGGGTAACGACTGTCTTTCAAGCTAATGCATTGAATATTATGCTTTATAATAAAATTTAATTCCGAGCTGGCTTCTTTTAATGGCCATGGGCCTAACAAAATATTTTTTTGTACAAGATTTATAGAACCAAAGGCTTCGTTTTTCTTTTCTCTTTGTTTATAAATTGCTAGTGCGCTGCCATAATTTTCGAAAATATTTTTTCTTTGCCTTTCATTGAAGCCTGGCAGCATGGTAAAAGCAATGGTACATAAAATTTCTTCAGACATGCCCCAAAAATCTGCATTATATAAATACTAAAACAGCGTATTTATACGTAATAAATTATGGAGTATAATAATTAAAGATTGATGAAATCTTAGACTAAGGAATAGTAATTGTAAAGCTAGTGCGTCTATTTTTGATACGGCCTTCCTCGGTGGCATTGTCGCTAATTGGCTTTGTACCACCTAGGCCAATGGCTTTAATTCTATTAGAGTCAATACCTTTAGAAATTAAATAAGTAGCTATGGTATTTGCTCTTTTAAGTGATAGTAATTTATTTTGTACACTATCGCCTTTATTATCGGTATGTCCTTCAATAAGAATAAGAGCTGTTGGAGCCGACTGCAAATAAGAAGTTAAAGCGTCTAACTCCACAAAAGATTTTTTATTAAGTTTCGCTTTATTAATTTCAAAAAATATGTTGTTGAAATTTTTAGTAAATGTTTTTACAATAGGGGCTAAATAAAAATTAAGCGTGCTTCCCGATAAATTATTTATATTTTCTAAGGAAAGTATTGTGCTAGCAAATTCATGGTCTTTGCTATTTACTCTTATGCCAATGCTATCTAAATAAGGAAGTCCTAAAATAAAATTACCATTGCTGTCTACCTTTATTTGCATGGTACTTGTTTCTTCGCTGGTATTGATTAAAACCACTTCACCTGCTAAAGGATTTTTTGTAACAGCGTCGGCAATGTATCCGTTTATATAGAATGTTTTATTGGGTCTGGTGTTTGCTGCTAGAGTTACTTTATAAATATCTAAACTACCCCTGCTATCGGCTCTGTCACTTGCTATATAACCCTCAAGGCCATTCCCTGCCACTGCAATACTACCTTCGTTGTCAAAAGTATTAATAGGGTATCCTAAATTTAAAGGGCTTGACCAATCACCCTCTATTTTTTTTCGAATCACAAATAAATCGGCGCCACCAAAACCAGGCCATCCATTGGAACTAAAGTATAAAGTTTTATTATCGGCATGAATGAATGGAGCTTGTTCGTCACCCGCCGTATTAATAGCAGGCCCCATATTAATGGCTTCTTCAAAGTATCCTTTTTCATTTTTATAAGCAACATAAATATCTATTCCACCATAACCGCCGGGCCTATTGCTAGAAAAGTATAATGCTTGATTATCTGGTGCAATACTAGGAGCACTTTCCCAATAATCGGAGTTAATATTTTTGCCTAGGTTTTTAGGTTCAGACCATCCCTTTTTTGTTTTAGTTACTTTATAAATATCATATCTGCCAAATCCTTTTTCATTATAGTCTGCAGCATAGTAGAGAGTATTTAAATCCTGGGTCAAACTCATGCTTCCTTTTTTTTCTGCAATATTTAAATCGTCGGGTAAAGGACTGGCTTTAGAAATTTTATTTTTTCTAAGTATGCTAGCATAAAAATCTTCTCTTTTAAAATTACTGCGACGCATGAATAAAAATAAACTGTCTTGTACGGTAATGCTTGGGAAATATTCGGCATCGGCAGTATTAATGCTATCTCCAGCGTTGGTTACTTTTATTTCTGATGACGTAGGATGCGTTTGTGCAAATTGGCAAATAGTAAGTAGTTCCGTGGCTTTGTTTTTTAAATAAGAAGGTAGTATATTTTTATAGGATTCAATAATGGAAGCTGCTTTATTATAATTTCCTAAAATGGCGTACTCAGAAGCGTACTTAACTATATAGGGTAAAAAAATACTGCTATCCATTTCAATTAACTTTTCAAAACGAGTTATTGATTTTTCATATTGCTTGGTTTCTGAATATACTTGGAATAAAAAAAGGCTAGCTTCTGCATTTTTTTGATTTTTCTCCAGCAAGCTTTCAAGTATTTTAATGGAACTAGGGTAGTCCTTCAGTT
>JBEGKS010000100.1:2993-8263 GCA_041183945.1 Bacteroidota bacterium
TTTATTTTGAGCATTATTTTCTTGTGCCAGCAATTTGGATGTATTGCAAAAAAGCAAAACGAAAAAAAATAAGAAATATATTCTTTTACCTTTCATATAAATAGCCGTAAGTAATGTAAATATACAAATTAGGGTACTTGTATGTACTTATGTAATTGAGCGCTTAACTCCCAGTTGGGGTTGGCCTTAATATATTCAATGATTAAAGGCGTTATTTCACTAGCCTTATCCCATTCAGGTTGTAAATATAGTTTACAAGTAGCTGGTACTTGTTTGGCATAGGTCTCGGCCCATTCAAAATCATGTTTATTAAAAATCACCACTTTTAATTCCGATGCAGCAGCTATGCTTTCACTAAGAGGTGCTTTAAATTTTTTCGGTGAAAGACATACCCAGTCGCAGTTTCCAGACATAGGGCTTGAGCCAGAGGTTTCAATATTTATTTCAAAGCCAGCTTTTTTTAAAGCAGCAGTAAGCGCGTCTAAATTATATAATAAGGGCTCACCTCCTGTTATAATGGCTAATCTGCCAGGATGCGCTAAAGCACTTGAAACAATTTCTTCAATGGATAAAACCGGATGCTTGCTTGCATCCCAACTTTCTTTTACATCACACCAAACACAACCCACATCACATCCGGCCAAGCGAATAAAATAAGCCGCCTTGCCTTGGTGGTATCCTTCGCCTTGCAAAGAATAAAACATTTCCATAACTGGATATTGGGTAGTTGTACTCAAGTTAAAATGTATAAAATTATTTTGCTATTAAAGACCTTGGTAAGCCTTCATGGTGTTTTTTAATAATCCTGCAATGGTCATAAGTCCTACACCTCCAGGAACGGGTGTAATAGCAGATGCTTTAGCACAAGCTTCATCATAGTTGACATCACCTTTAATTCTAAAACCTTTTTTGGCGGTGGCATCTTCAACACGGGTAATACCTACATCTATAATAACAGCACCAGGTTTAATCATATCGCCCGTTAAAAAATTAGGCACGCCTAAGGCTGCCACAATAATATCGGCACCTAAACAAATTTCTTTTAAATTTTTGGTGTGGCTATGACAAATAGTTACCGTGCAATTGCCTTGTGCAATATTGCTACTTAATAAAATACTCATGGGTCTTCCTACTATATTACTTCTTCCAATTACCACCGCATTTTTTCCTTTGGTTTCAATATTAAAATGTTCAAGCATTAAAATAATTCCATAAGGAGTAGCTGGAATAAAAGTATTTAAACCTTGTACTAATCTTCCCACATTGACTGGATGAAAACCATCTACATCTTTAGCCGGGTCGATGGCTTCAATGACTTTCGATTCCTTAATATGTTTAGGTAAGGGTAATTGCACTAATATACCATCGCAATTTGGATCTTGATTCAGCTCTGCAATTTTTGCTAATAAAACAGTTTCCTCCACATCTGCGTCCATTCTATATAAAGAGGAACCGAAACCGGTTTCTTCACAGTTCTTCACTTTACTAGCAACATAAGTTTCACTCGCTCCATTATTACCTACCAATATGGCAGCTAAATGAGGCATTCTTTTGCCTGCGGCTTTAAGGGCTTGCGTTTGCTCTAAAAGGGTTACTTTTACGGCGGCGGCGGCTATTTTTCCATCTAATACTAACATGTAGCAAATTTAGTTCTTGTGAATTGCAGTGCTGTAATTTTTTTTTAACATTCCATCCCCTGTATATTTGTAGTCTTAATATAAAGTATGGAACAAAACCCGAACCAGCCCTTAAACATTGAAATTAGTGAAGAAATCGCCGAAGGCTCTTACGCTAATTTGGCTATTATTACCCATAGCAATGCCGAATTTGTAGTTGATTTTGTCAATGTCATGCCAGGCACACCCAAGAGCAAAGTAAAAAGCAGAGTAATATTAACCCCTATGCATGCTAAAAGGTTTATGAAGGCCTTGGTAGAAAATGTAGAAAGATATGAAGCGGCCAATGGAACCATTGCCGATATGCTACCTGTAGAAATTCCAATGAATTTTGGAGGCCCTACTGCACAGGCATAATAAATATGTGTATAAGTTCACTAGATGTTGAAAAGTAGAGCTCTTATTTTTTATGTTTTGGAAACGAGAATTATAACTTTGACGCATATCCAACCCACATGAATCCTTCAGTAAAAATATTCGCAGGAACTGGCTCTCAAGCCTTAGCAGAGAAAATTGCGCAACGTTTCGGCGCCCCTATTGGAAAAATTAATATTCAAAAATTTAGTGACGGAGAATTCCAACCTATTTTTCTAGAAAGTATTAGAGGAGACTATGTTTTTTTAGTGCAAAGTACTTATGCGCCTTCTGAAAATATTATGGAATTATTAATGATGATAGACGCTGCTAAAAGAGCGAGTGCCTATAAAATCATTGCTGTCATTCCTTATTATGGTTTTGCAAGACAGGATAGAAAAGACAAACCAAGAGTAGCTATTGGGGCAAAATTAATTGCTACTTTATTAGAAGCAGCGGGTGCACACCGTGTAATTACTATGGATTTACATGCTGCACAAATTCAAGGTTTCTTTGATGTGCCCGTGGATCACTTAGACAGCTCTGCTATATTCATTCCTTATATTCAACAATTAAAATTACAAGACCTAGCCTTTGCGGCACCCGATGTAGGAAGTACTAATAGAGTGCGTGAGGTAGCGAATTATTTTAATGCTGAAATGGTTATATGTGATAAACATCGTAAACGTGCCAATGAAATAGCTAGTATGGTGGTTATTGGAGATGTAACAGGAAAAGACATTGTTATTGTAGATGATATTTGTGATACGGGTGGAACCTTAGTAAAAGCGGCAGCGCTATTAAAAGAGAAAGGGGCTAAAACAGTTCGAGCCATGATTACGCATCCAGTGCTTAGCGGCAAGGCCTATGATAATATTGAAAACAGCGTTTTAGAGGAATTAGTAGTATGTGATACCATTCCTTTAATGAAGCCTTCTAAAAAGATACAGGTTTTAACCGTTGCCGATTTGTTCGCTATAGCCATTAGAAATGCCTATGAAAACAAGAGCATTACCAGCCTATTTGTACATTCTCAATTAAAGGCAAGAAGCTAATAATCAAGTAGTTATCAAATAAAACGAAATAGTAAGGAGAGACTTTGGTTTCTCCTTTATTATTTCATACCTTCGCCGTCCAAATTATTTATATAAAATAAAAAGAATCAGCAATGAAATCAATTACAATCGAAGGCCACTTGAGGACCGAAAATGGCAAAAAAGCCGCCCGCCAGCTTCGCTCTCAAGAAAACGTGCTGGGTGTAATTTACGGGGGTGCTCAGGAGGTTAATTTTTATGCTCCTGCAAAGGCTTTTAAGTCTTTAGTGTACACAAGTGAATTTATGTTAGCACATGTTACAGTGGAAGGAAAAACTTACAAATGCATTTTGAAAGATTTGCAATTTGATAAAGTAACCGACTCATTGTTACACGTTGACTTATTAGAATTAGTAGACGACAAAAAAGTAGTAGCTACTTTACCTTTAAAAATGGTTGGTACTTCTGTGGGTGTTAAAGCAGGAGGAAAATTAATTGTAAAGATGAAGACTTTAAAAGTAAAAGCTTTACCAAAAGATTTAAGAGAGTTTATCGAATGTGATATTACGAATCTTGAATTAAATGGTAATATTCGTGTGCAAGATGTAATAGCTCCCAACATGGAGATTATGAATCCTCCACGTATACCAGTAGCTTCAGTTGTTTTAACTCGTTTGTTAAAGCAAGAAGAATCTGCTGCACCTGCTGCTGGCGCTGCTGCACCTACTGCTGCTACCGCTGCTGCCGCTGCACCTGCTGCAAAAGCTGCTCCAAAAAAATAAGCAATTATTTAAGTAAGTATATAAAATCCCTTCTCGACTTATCGGGAGGGGATTTTTGTTATACATGCTAGCTTGTTTTTGCTTAAATTTGAAATTGAACAGTAATTAGAAAATGTCTAAATTTTTAATCATAGGGCTTGGGAATATTGGTCCCGAATACGCGCACACAAGGCATAATATTGGCTTTGATGTACTAGATGCATTTGTGATGAAGCAAGGAGGCTTTTTTAAGTCGGACCGACTAGCCGATGTTGCTGAAGTAAAATGGAAAGGCAAAACTTTTATATGCATTAAGCCCACCACTTTTATGAACTTAAGTGGCAAGGCTTTTAAATATTGGATGGATAAAGAAAAAGTAGAAGTTGAAAACACTTTAACTATTGTGGACGATTTAGCCTTACCTATTTCAAAAATAAGACTACGCGCCAGCGGGTCGGATGCAGGACACAATGGTTTAAAGGATATTCAGTTAACATTAGGAACCGATGCTTATCCTAAATTAAGATTTGGTATAGGAAGCGATTTTAAAAAAGGACAACAAATAGATTTTGTTTTAGGCAAATGGAATACCAATGAGAAAAAGATAGTAGATAGCAAAATAGAAAAATGTGTGGAAGTAATAGAAGCCTTTGCAAGTATTGGACTATCTAGAACGATGACTATGGCTAACGCATTAGAGATAACCGAATAAAAAAATTATATGAGTATATTTTGTATTGGAAGAAATTATGTTGCGCATGCACATGAATTAGGCAATGAAGTACCTACTTCACCAGTGATATTTATGAAACCTTCTACCGCTGTTTTAGCAGAAGGTAAGAATTTTACCATTCCATCTTTCACCAATGATTTACATTATGAAGGTGAATTAGTACTGCGTGTAAGTAAAGAAGGTAAAAATTTAAAAGCCCCCAATGTATTAGATTACTGCGATGCTATTACTGTAGGCATTGATTTTACTGCAAGAGACCTACAAAATAAATTAAAAGAAAAAGGCTTGCCATGGGAAAAAGCAAAAGCATTTGATGATGCTGCTATATTAGGAAAGTGGACACCTTTAACATCAAAGATTGTAGAAAATCCTATTCGCTTTTCATTGCATAAAAACGGCACCATAGTACAAGACGGAGATTCTTCATTAATGATATTTCCACTAGCTACCATTTTAGAAAGTCTTACAGAATACTTTACCATTTACCCTGGAGACCTTATTTATACTGGCACACCAGTAGGGGTAGGGCCTACCCATAAAGGAGATGTATTTGAGGGCTATTTTGAAGCAAATCAAGTATTTAGCGTTAAAGTGAACCCTTAATTATCAAGAATTTTAACTAAATTTGCCACCCCTTAAAAGGGGTAATAACCATTCGGCGAGGTAGCTCAGTTGGTTAGAGCACAGGATTCATAACCCTGAGGTCCCGGGT
>JBEGKS010000101.1:0-6485 GCA_041183945.1 Bacteroidota bacterium
AAAAAATCGGTTTATGTGAAGTTGGAAAGTATCAATATGATGATGATTGTTGAGTTCAAAGCTTCTGAAGTTTCGCTCCAATAATCTTTTTAATAATCTTTGTAATAATTTTTTTCAATAATTATTACTATTATTTTTCTATACTAAGGTCCAATCAATTATTTGGTTGCTCCACTCGGCACGGAAGGGCGTTTCCACTTTAATATAGTTATCGGTAAAACCTTCTAGCATTACAATAGATGCATCTTCTTTATTCACTTTAGGCGATTCAAATAAAACCTTTCTCGTGCTTCCTCTTTGGGATTCGGTAAAGTATTGTAATTTTTGGTAAGATAAATTCCTAAGTATTTTATTTCTTTCATGACGCTGCTGCATAGGCACAATGGGCTTAATGGTCAAGGCCTTGGTAGCTGCTCTTTCTGAATAGGTAAATACATGCAAGTAAGCAATGTCTAATGCATGAATAAATTCAAGACTTTCTTTAAAATATTCTTCTGTTTCACCCGGAGAACCTACAATCACATCTACTCCAATACAAGCATGCGGCATTATTTTTTTAATTAGGTCCACTCTTTCTTGGTATAAATCACGGGTATATCTTCTTTGCATTAATTTTAAAACTGCGTTCGACCCGCTTTGTAAAGGAATATGGAAATGAGGCATGATGCGTTTACTCGTTGCTACAAATTCAATAATTTCATTGGTGAGTAAATTGGGTTCAATAGAAGAGATACGGTACCTAGGCATATTTGTTTCTTGCTCTAGTGCTTTCAGTAAATCAAAGAAATTTTCTGTATGTTTTTTACCGCCTTCTTCACTTTTTCCAAAGTCGCCTAAATTAATGCCTGTTAATACAATTTCTTTCACCCCATTAGTTGCTAAGGACTTGGCATCGGCTACTACATTTTCAATACGGTCACTTCTACTTTTACCGCGGGCCATAGGAATGGTGCAAAAAGTACAGCTGTAATCACAGCCGTCTTGCACTTTTAAAAAAGTACGGGTTCTATCATTTACGGAATAAGAACTTTTAAAATCGGTAACGGTATCTATATCGCAACTGCAAATTTTAGTCGCATCGCCCTTAGTTAAATTGGCTAAATGGGGAACGAGGTTAAATTTTTCAGCAGCGCCTAGCACTAAATCCACTCCAGGAATTTCGGCAATCTCCTTGGGTTTTAATTGAGCATAGCACCCAATGATAGCAACATACGCATCTGGTGAAATGCTCCTGGCTTCACGAACAATCTTATGACACTTCTTATCGGCATTCCTGCATTTTCGGTAACTGAACAGGTATTTATAACATAAATATCTGCCTTCTCCGTAAAGGCCTTTTTCTCAAAGCCTTCCTTCTCTAATTGTCTAGAAAGGGTGGAAGTCTCTGAAAAATTGAGTTTACAGCCTAAAGTATGAAAAGCGACCGATTGGTTTTTCTGCATGAGGGCTCAAAGATAAAAAACCTAGGGGGAACGGGGAAATCTTAAAATATACTTAAAGGGCCTATTATGGGCCTATTAATTTCCCATTTTGGCTAGTTTCAATTAAGTTTGCAACTAATAAAACGCTAAAAATGGACTTTAAAAAAATTAATAATTGGACGGGTTGGATCGTGACCTTGATTGCATGTACAGTCTATGTTATGACAATTGAGGCAACGGGTAGTTTTTGGGACTGCGGCGAGTTTATAAGCAGTGCCTATAAATTACAAATTCCACATCCTCCTGGAGCGCCTATGTTTGTTTTAATGGGCCGTATTTTTATTATCCTTTTTGGAGACAATCCATTAACTGCGGCAAAGGCAGTCAATACCATGAGTGCGCTTGCAAGTGGTTTTACCGTTCTATTTTTATTTTGGACCATTACGCATTTTGCCAAAAGAATGGTGGAGACGAGCAAAGAGGTAGCCTTAACTACTCAGCAAATTATTTTAATCATGGGCGCTGGTATAGTAGGTGCCTTGGGATATACTTTTAGCGATACCGCTTGGTATAGTGCAGTAGAGGGTGAAGTATATGCACTTAGTTCATTTTTTACCGCCTTGGTATTTTGGGCCATTTTAAAATGGGAGCATAAGGCCGATGAGCCAGGTGCTGACAAATGGATCATTTTTATTTTCTATATCATGGGTGTATCTATAGGGGTGCATCTATTGAACTTATTAACCATACCAGCTATTGTTATGGTGTATTATTTTAGACAATATAAGCCAAGCTTAGTGGGTGGTTTAGTGGCTTTTTTAATTGGCGTTGTTATAACAGGTTTTGTACAAGTATTTTTAATTCAATACACTATTAAATGGGCGGGTGCCTTTGATGTTAACTTTGTGAACTCATTGGGTCTGCCTTTCTTTACTGGTTTTATTTTCTTCTTTGTTTTGGTGGCTATTATTTTAGCATTAGGTATTCGTTACGCCGATAAGAAAGGAAAATACTTTTTAAAACTAGGTATTTGGTGTACTGCTTTTTTCTTGTTAGGGTATACTAGTTATTTAACAACTATGGTGCGTTCTAATGCAGATCCTTCAGTGGATATGTATAATGTAGACAATCCTGTTACCTTAATGGGTTATTTAGGAAGAGAGCAGTATGGCGATTGGCCTATTTTATTCGGACCAGATTATGTAGATAAAGTGGAGAATGTAGAAAATGGAGACCAATATGTGAAAGCAAAAACTACTTATGAGATTGCTGGTAAAAATTATAAAAGAGATTGGTCTTCTGCGCCATCGGCTCACTTGTTTCCAAGAATGTGGGACTCTGATAATGACAGAGGTCAGATGGATAGCTTTAAAGCCTTTGCAGGTGTGGAAGACGGCACGCCTCCTACCTTAAGAGATAATATTAAGTACTTTACCAATTACCAATTTGGATTTATGTACCTGCGATATTTCTTATGGAATTTTGCAGGCAAGCAGAACGATTTACAAGGTTTTGGAAATGTAAGAGATGGTAATTTTAGCACAGGCATTTCTTTTGTTGATAATTTCATTTTTGGAGACCAGTCTAAATTGCCAGATACTATAAAGAATCAAAATAAAGCACATAACTCTTTATTTATGTTGCCTTTTCTTTTAGGTATACTTGGATTTATTTTTCAATATCAAAAAAATAAGAAAGACTTCATTGTAACAGGACTTCTTTTCTTCTTTACAGGTATTGCCATTGTAATTTATTTGAATCAACAAAGCTTACAACCACGTGAGCGTGATTATGCTTATGTTGGTTCCTTCTATGCATTCGCTATTTGGATAGGCTTAGGTGTTTTACAAGTAGCCATTTGGTTAGAGAAATTCCTTAGTAAAAAAATAGCTGCTATTGCGGCCACCGTTATAACCTTCTTAGCAGTGCCGGCCTTAATGGCACAACAAGAATGGGATGACCATGATAGAAGTCAAAAAACTTTACCACGCGATTTAGCCCGTAATTATTTAGAAAGCTGTCCTCCGAATGCTATTTTATTTTCTTTTGGAGACAACGATACTTATCCTTTATGGTATGCCCAAGAAGTAGAAGGCATTAGACCCGATGTGCGTGTGGTGGTGAATAGTTTATTAGGTTCTGATTGGTACATGAAAGAACTTAGATATAAAGTAAATAAGAGCGATAAGTTCGATCTTATATTTACAGAAGACCAAGTATCTGGTAGTAAGTTGAATGTAGCTTATTTCAATGCAGTGCCTGGTTTTGGCGAAGCTACTTACCACGATTTGGATTCTGTTTTTAGAAATGTCATTGCAGATCCTTTAGGGAAATACCAAGCTTCTACACAGGAAGGGCCAGTGAATATATTCCCTACCCATAAGTTTAAAGTGCCTGTTAATAAGGCAAATGCCTTGGCTTCTGGTATTGCAAAACCAACTGATAACATAGTGGATGAATTATTAATAGATTTTAATCCCAATAGACAATACTTACTTAAAAATGAAATGGCTATTTATGCCATTATTGCTACTTCTCAATTTAAGAGACCTATTTGCTTTACTTCTACACAGGAGTTAAAAGAAATGGGATTAGACAAGTATGTGCGTCAAACTGGTATGTCTTATCAATTAGTTCCAACTATAGGTCAAAGCATTGATGCCGATGTTTCTTATAAAAACATTATGACCAAGTTTACTTTTGGCAATGCAAAAAATCCAAATGTTTATTATGATGAAGAAAATCGCAGACATTTAAATTCTATTCGTTTAACGATTGCACAAGTGGCGCAAGCCTTAGTGAGTGAGGGTAAATTAGACAGTGCTAGACAAATTATTAGAAAATTAGATAGTGAAACCAATGAGAAGAGTTTCCCTTATGGTATGACTTCTAATAGAGGTAATCAGCATAACTATTTCTCTTATATATTCTTACAATCTTGTTATGCTGCAGGCGAAATGAATGTTGCCAAAAAAGTATCTAGCTCTGTATTGAAAGACCTACATCAAGAGATTGCTTATTATAAATCCTTGGGTGATCCAATGTCTGAAGATCAGTATATGCAAAATCTGGAGAATGCTTATCAAAGTAAACCTAATAGCTTAAGCAATAAGCAAATGGTTTTTGTACAAGACGCCTTAACAACTTATCAGCTAATAGCAGCAATTGAAAAAATGGGTCAAGACTTTGCAGCTAAAAAATAGTACAAAACAGTAGTAATTTTAAATATTACTAAAGCCTAATAATAAAAAAAGTCCTCCGATAAAATGGAGGACCATTTTTTATGGAGTAATTCTAAAATTAATTTATAAGATAGTTAATAGGGTAGCTACCACTTTATCAATTTCGGCCTTTGTATTGTGTTTACAGAAAGAGAAACGAACAGTTACGTCATTGCTTCCTTTATGCAGAGCATGAATAACATGAGATCCTGTTTGGGCACCACTAGAACAGGCACTGCCTCCACTAGCACATATATTTTGAATGTCTAAATTTAATAAGATCATTTCTGTTCTTTCCGACTTAGGAAAATTAACGCTTAAGGTAGTGTAAAGGCTTTTGCCAAAAGGGTCGCCATTGAAACTCACCCCAGGTACTTTATTCACTAGTTCATCGTGCATGTATTTTTTTAAACCAGCAATAGTAGTACTGTCTTTTTCAAAATTTTCAGTAGCCATTTCTAAAGCCTTGGCTAATCCTACAATGCCATATAAATTTTCAGTACCAGCGCGCATATTTCTTTCCTGTGCACCGCCATGTAATAAAGGGTTAATCTTTATATTTTCACTAATGTATAAGATACCTACTCCCTTAGGTCCATGAAATTTATGTCCAGCGCCTGTAATAAAATCGACAGGCGTGTTGGCTAAATCAAAAGGGAAATGGCCAACGGTTTGAACGGTATCGCTATGGAAATAAGCATTATACTTTTTACAAATACCACCTATCTCCGTTAGGTCAATCATATTGCCAATTTCATTGTTGGCATGCATAATGCTCACAATAGTTTTTTCATTCGAAGCGGCAAGTAGCTCTTCTAAATGGATGGTATCGATATGTCCATTGGGAAGAATGTTTACTAGGCTAAGCTTGGCATTATATTTTTTAGCTAAATGGCTTACGGTATGTAAAGTGGCATGGTGTTCAATAGGAGAGCTAATAATGTGTGTGCATTCCAAATTTTCCATGGCTGCATGTAAAATAGTATTGCTACTTTCTGTGCCTCCACTAGTAAAGAATATTTCTGCAGGACGAGCGCCTAAAATTTTAGCAACTTGTTTTCTTGCTTGCTCAATAGCCATTCTAGTTTCACGCCCATAACTATAAATAGAAGAGGGGTTGCCAAATTTTTCGGTCATATAAGGCATCATGGCTTCTAAGACCAAGGGGTCTAGTGAAGTAGTAGCTGCATTATCAAAATAAATTCTTTCCATGTATCTATATATAACTAGTCTATAATGTAGAGTCTAAACTTTTTCTAAGTTAGTTAATTGTGGCTATAATTGAAATAATCTCGTCCGCTAATTTATCGGCAGCAGCCTGTGAAGGGGCTTCTGTATAAATACGAATAATAGGCTCTGTATTACTAGACCTAAGATGCACCCATTCGTTTTCAAAGTCTATTTTAAAACCATCTTCTTTATTAATTGGGAAGGCTGCATATTTGGTAGCTAGTACATCAAATATTGTATAAAGCGATAAAGATGCGTCAATATCCATTTTTTTCTTGCTCATAAAATAAGCAGGATAACTGGCTCTTAATAATGAAGCGCTCATTTTAGTTTTTGCTAAATGCGTTAAAAATAAAGCAATGCCAATAAGAGCGTCTCTTCCATAATGTAAATCGGGTACTATAATGCCACCATTGCCTTCTCCGCCAATCACTGCTTTTTCGCTTTTCATTTTATTCACCACATTCACTTCTCCCACAGCACTAGCGAAATAACTACAACCATGTTTTTCAGTCACATCTCTTAAAGCACGGGTAGAAGATAAATTACTAACAGTGGCCCCTTTTTTATTTTGTAAAACATAATCGGCAATAGCTACTAGTGTATATTCTTC
>JBEGKS010000102.1:0-5241 GCA_041183945.1 Bacteroidota bacterium
GCTAGGTATTCCTTATTATTTATTAAACCCTTTTACCAATGTATTTTTTGTAGCTGCCGAAGAAACAATGAATAGCAGTTGGCTTACTAGGTTGTTTAAATTGGGCGGCGCTTTAACGGTTAAAAGAACTTGGAGAGCAGAAGGTGCCGATGTAAGTAGAGATAGAGATGTAGTAGATACACAAAAGATTGATAAAGCTTTGTCTAAAAGCTGGGTAATTACTTTTCCGCAAGGAACTACTAAACCTTTTGCACCAGGTAGAAAAGGAACCGCGCATATAATTAAAAATAACCAACCCATTGTAGTACCTGTAGTTATTAATGGTTTTTGGCGTGCGTTTACTAAGAAAGGATTAACCTTTAAAAAAGTAGGTACTCCTTTAACTGTTCGATTCAAGCCAGTTTTAGAAATTGATTATAATAGTTCGGTGGAAGTAATACTTGATCAAGTAATGGATGCCATTGAACAAAGCAAAGAGTATATGCTTAAGGGTAAGCATCATACCATGTAATAATTGTTAATTTAGTCTTTCACAAATTAGTCCTTCACAAACAAAGCCTTTAATTCAGTAGCATCATCTGGCTTCATTTTTCCTGCTAATATTAAACGAAGTTGTCTACGGCGCAGTGCACTGTCGTAAAACTTTTTCTCTTCTTCCGATTCTGCTATAATTGCTGGAACTTGTTTTGGTTTTTTATTTTCATCCAAGGCTACAAAAGTAAAATAAGCTTCGTTGCTTAATTCTTTACTTTGTGTAATCATATTCTGATTCCACACTTTTAAATGTATTTCCATAGAAGTAGTGAAAGCCCTTGTTACTTTTGCTTCAATACAAATAACATTCCCTAATTTAATGGGCGTCTTAAAACTAATATTGTCCACTGATGCGGTCATGGCACCTGAATTACAATGTTTCCCTGCAGATAAATATGCGGCAATATCCATCCAATACATAAGCTTGCCTCCCATTAAATCACCAAAAGTATTGGTGTCATTAGGTAATACTAATTCATTCATCGTAATAAATGAATCTTTGGCTTTTCTTGCTTCCATAAAAATTGTTTGTGCCCCAAAGGTACAGCTTAAACCGTAAAATGGTCCAATTTAGCTAAGTAGGCGGGGTCTACTTCTGCACCAATACCTGGGGTATCGCTAATAGTTAAATGCATTCCATTAAATTGAACACCACCAATAATAGGGTCTTCTAAATGACCAAGTAAACAAGTGTCCATATCGTAATACTTAACATTGTCCATGGCCATGGCAAAATGCATTTTAGCGCTTAGGGCTAATCGGCTTTCTAACATGCCACCCATCATACAAGGAATATGATTGGCTTTAGCAATATCATGTATTTTAATTGCCTCATGAATGCCGCCACTTTTGGAGAATTTAATATTAATTGAATGACAAGATTTTGTTGCTATTAATCTTCTTGCATCGTGATGCGTGAATACCGATTCATCGGCCATAATAGCAATAGGAGAGGCTGCGCATAATGCAGGTAAATAATCGTCATAATATTTACGCATTGGTTGCTCGCAAAATTCAATTTGATAAGGGGCTAAACCTTCTAAAACTTTTAAAGCCTCTTCTTTTGCCCAACCTTGGTTGGCATCAATTCTAATTTTAGTATCATAACCAATCGCATCTCTTATACTTTTTATTCTTTCAATATCTTGTATCGGATCTTTTCCCAATTTTACTTTAATTATATTCACACCTTGCTTTACAAAATCAATGGCATCCTTGGCCATACTTTCGGGTGTATCAATACCAATGGTTAAATCGGTTTCAATAGGTTTGGAATTTCCTCCTAAAAAAGCATACAAGGGTTTGCCTGCTGCCTTAGCTGCAATATCATATAAGGCTAAATCAAAAGCACTTTTAGCGGTATAGTTGCCTGCAATAATGGTATCTAGTTCATTTAACCTTTCTGTAATGGCTAAAGGGTCTTTGCCTTTCAGATAAGTAGCAAAATCCTTGGCAATATTATAACAGCTTAACTGCGTCTCACCCACAATCATTGGAAAAGCTGAACATTCTCCCCATCCAATAATATCTTCGTCGGTATGTATTTTTATTACTATGTTTTGTGCATAATGCATGGTCCCGGTAGCAATTGTAAAAGGCGTCATGGGAATTTTAAACAAGAAAACATCGGTGGAAATAATTTTCATAAAAACTGTTTTTTTATAAGAAGCGTAATTACAATTATAAAGATACTTAACTCTTATTTAATGACTATAATCCTTTGATTTTTAAGATTTACTACCGATATTTGCTATACGAATGAACGTTAGCATGAGCCTATCTTTAGACAATACCCAAATTGCATTTGCATATAAATCTACCGCTGAATTAAAACGAGCGCGCTTTCTTTTTTCTGTGATACAAAGTCCTTTTATTGTTTCTATAGCTACTAAGTTAACACCTGCATTAATGAATTCTGGTTTACCAGTGAATGGTTTAATTCGCAGCACTATATTTAATCAATTTGTAGGAGGAGAAACTTTAGAAGAAACTGCAAGAGTGGCTAAGCAATTAGGTGCATATGGGGTGCAAGTAATTTTAGATTATGGAGTAGAGGCAAAAGAGGGAGAAGATAATTTTGATAATGTTACTGAAAAAATAATGGAAGCAGTTGAATTTGCAGCAACTCAAAATAATATTCCTTTTGTAAGTATTAAATTAACAGGTATTGCAAGTTTGCAGTTATTAGAAACTTTAAATGAGGCGCCAAGACTTAGAAGTGGTATACATGACAGCGAAATGGAAGATGCAGCATGGGGTCGTGTGAAAGAAAGAATGTATGCCATTTGTGATTTGGCTTCTGAAAAAGGAGTAGGTATTTTAATAGATGCTGAAGAAACTTGGATACAAGATCCTATTGATAGATTAGTCATTGAATTGATGGCAGAATATAATAAAGAGAAAGTAGTGGTGTATAATACTTATCAATTATATAGAAATGACCGCTATCATTTTTTACAGTTGTCTCATAAAATTGCTAAAGAAAAAAATTTCAAACTTGGTGCGAAGCTTGTTCGCGGTGCCTATATGGAAAAAGAAAGACTACGCGCTAAAGAGTATGGTGTGTCATCTCCTATTCATATTGATAAAGAAGCCACCGATAAAGATTTTGATGACGCAGCAGCATTTTGTATTCAAAACAAAGAAACTATTTCATTCATATTGGCCTCTCATAATGAGCAAAGTAATTTGAAAATTGCACAACTCATGAGTGAAAAAGGCATTGCTGCTGGTGATCCACATGTACATTTTTCTCAATTATATGGAATGAGCGACCCCATTAGTTTTAATATGGCTAAAGAGGGGTATAATGTGAGCAAATACCTGCCTTTTGGGCCTATTAAGGATGTTATTCCTTATTTAATGAGAAGGGCAGAGGAAAATTCTAGCGTCAATGGTCAAACCAGTAGGGAGCTGCTTTTCATAAGGCAAGAACTGGCGCGCAGGAAGGCCAAAAAATGATTTCTAGATAAAAGGTATTGGTTGTAAATTGCACTATGCAACAATACTTGAATTTACTACAACACATTATTGACAACGGAGCTGAAAAGACCGATAGAACTGGAACTGGAACCAAAAGTTGTTTTGGATACCAGATGCGTTTTAACTTGGCAGAAGGCTTTCCCATGGTAACCACCAAGAAGCTACACTTGAAAAGTATTATTTACGAATTACTTTGGTTTTTGAATGGCGATACCAACATTAAATATTTAAATGAGAATGGGGTTCGTATATGGGACGAGTGGGCCGATAAAAATGGTGACCTAGGTCCTGTGTATGGAAAACAGTGGAGAAGTTGGGAAGGGGCGAATGGAGTAGTCATTGACCAAATTTCAGAATTAATTGAACAAATAAAAAAGACACCCGATAGCAGAAGATTAATTGTAAGTGCATGGAATGTGGGCGATTTATCGAAGATGGCTTTAATGCCTTGTCATAATATGTTTCAATTCTATGTGGCCGATGGAAAATTAAGTTGTCAATTGTATCAACGCAGTGCCGATGTATTTTTAGGCGTGCCTTTTAATATCGCATCTTATGCATTACTTACAATGATGATTGCTTCTGTTTGTGGTTTAGAATACGGAGACTTCGTGCATAGTTTTGGCGATGTGCATTTGTATAATAATCATGTGGAGCAAGCACAATTACAATTGTCAAGAAAACCTTTTCCACTTCCTACTATGAAAATTAATAAAGAAGTAAAAGATATTTTCTCTTTTCAATTCTCTGATTTCACTTTAGAAAATTATGAATCACATCCTGGTATTAAAGCGCCTGTGGCTGTTTAAAATAATATAAATGAATATAACTCTTGTAGTAGCGGCTTCTGAAAACAATGCCATTGGTTTAAACAATCAATTATTATGGCATTTACCTAAGGATATGCGCTTTTTTAAAAACACTACCTGGGGTATGCCTATATTAATGGGGCGCAAAACTTTCGAGTCCATGGGTAGCAAGCCATTAAATGGCAGGCTGAATATTATTATTACGCGTAATAAAAATTGGGTAAGTGAAGACGTAACGGTGGTGCATACTATGGAAGAAGCTATAGCACTAGCTACAAAATTTAGTTATAATGAATTATTAGTCATTGGTGGTGGTGAAATTTACGAGATGGCCTTACCACTAGCGCAAAAAATATGGTTAACAAGGGTGCATACAACTATTGAAGGCGATGTTTATTTCCCTACATTAAATGCAGATTGGGAAATGGTAAGCAGTATCCAAAACGCAGCCGATGAAAAACATAAATTTTCTTTTGACTTTGAATGTTGGAAAAGAAAATAACATGTCTTATAAATTCCCTTTTACACTACTTAATTATTTAAAATACTATTTTAATGCTTCCAATGGGAAAGGGCATGGTGTGCATTCTCCATTTGTATATAGTTTTATTCGTTCCGTCTTAAATAATAAAGGGCTTAGGCAAGAAGCTAATTATTCTAATAAATACCGTGCCTTAATAATTCGCATGGTAGCTTATTACATGCCAGCCAATGTAATGGAATTGGAAGCCTCACCTTCAAGCGTAGCAAAGGTTATAGAAGAGATAGAAAATACAGATTCTATAGGCCTTTTATATGTAAAGCAAAATAAAAATGCAGAAGATTTAATAAGCTATTTTAATGCTGCTTTAAAAAAACTAAATACCCAAAGTATTTTAATTTTTGATGGCATACATGATAGTAAAGAAATGGAAGC
>JBEGKS010000103.1:0-5219 GCA_041183945.1 Bacteroidota bacterium
CCCATGCCTAGGGTTCATTTTTTAAATGCACCCAACGCAGAACCAGTTGGACAAAGTGAAGAGCATTTGGTGGTAAAAGTACAAGACGCTTCAAAATATAAAGTGGGAGATGTTTGGTATGGTGTGCCTGTACATATTTGTCCTACAGTGGCTTTGTATGATACAGCTATTATTGTAAATAATAATAAAGTAGTGGATCAATGGGAAGTAGTGGCAAGAAAAAGAAAAATTACTATTTAATTTTTTTGAATAATTTTTAATGCTTCCCAAAAATTGGAATTAATAGAAATAAAAAAAATAGATAGTACCTCTGCCGAAGCTTTAAGTAGTTTGGCTAAAACTATTTACGTACATCATTATGCGCATTTATGGAAACCAGGGGGAATGGACTGGTACATGAATGAATTCGCTTATCCTGTTTCAAAAATTACATATGAAATAGAAAATAAAAACTGCTTACATTATATAGCTTACATAAATAATACTGCAGTGGGTTATTTGAAAATTAATATTGATGCAGCTATAGAAGGCGGGGATATAAAAGATGGTATTGAATTAGAAAGAATTTATATCGATACTACTGCAGTTAATAAAGGGGTAGGAACTTATCTAATGAATTTTGTTTTTGATATTGCGAAGTCGTATCAAAAAAAATATATTTTTTTAAAGGCCATGGACACAGCCGACCAGGCAATGAAATTTTATACTAAAATGGGCTATGCGTTAGCAGGCTCTTTCAGACTATCTGATACAATTTTTCATTTAATGAAAGAAGAGTATAGAGGCATGTATATTTTGAAAAAGTCATTTTAAAAAACTTATAAGCTACGCAAGTAGGCGCAACTTTTCTTTAGCGCTATTTCTGGATGATCTACTTTGTCTTGTTCTACAAAAAAATGTTCCATACCATTTTCTTTAGCTGTTTTAATAATGTTTGGTAAGTCAAAAATACCTTCACCTGCATTGGCTATAAAGGGGAATAAAGGAATCCAATCAGAGGCGTTGTCTCCACTACCTGCAAAATGTTTAGATTCTTTCATGTCTTTAATATGCATCATTTTATATCGTCCACTATGTTTTTTTAACAAGCTAATTGCATCGGCGCCGCCTGCATAGGTCCAAAATAAATCCATTTCAAAAAATACATATTCAGGATTAGTCTCGTCTAAAATAATATCCAAGGGCATTTTTCCATTCTCCACTTTTAAGCCATAGCCATGATTATGATAGGCATACCTAATGCCATATTTTTTTGCTTCTGCACCAATTTTATTAAATAAGGCAGCTAGTCTTTTATAATCGTCAAGCGTTTTTCTTTCTTCTTGTGGTATAGCGGGTAGTACTACATATTTTGCGCCTAAATCATTCGCAGCTTCAGCTAATGCACCCATTTTAGTAGATAAAGTATCTAAGTCGGTATGCATGGAAGGCACGGTAATGCCATTGGCTTTAATTATATTTTTAAATTCAGTACTTGTTTTTCCAAAATAACCACTACCGCTAAATCCTAATTGCGGTGTTACTTTAGCCCAAGAAGCTATAGCTTTTTCTGTACTAAAACTATAAGGGCCAAATGTTTCAAATTCTTTGTAACCCAATGATGCCATGAGTTCTATGGCAGACTCCATATTGGTGTCTAATATTTTAGGAATGGAAAATAAACCTAGGCCTACTTTATCTATTAAACCATATTGTGCAAATAAGGCATTGGTGCTTATTAAACTAGCTGCTGCTGCCAAAGAACTATTTTGTAAAAACTGGCGACGATTAATCATATCATTTATTTAAAGTAATTAAATGTAGATTTTATTTAAATAGCAGAACGATATTTCAAATATAAAAAGGGCTAGAATTTGACAAAATCTACTAAAATATGGGGGTATAATGTTTAATTTATATAAATAAAATATAATATATAATACACTGTTTTCAAAACAATATTACAGCATAAATTAAGGTTTGTTTACATTTTCTTAAATATTTCTTAACGATTCCTTAACATGTCGAGCTTTTTTTCGTATCTTCCTAGCTAAGAAAATTAAAATTTAAGCAAATGAAGAAAATTCTATCCTCGCTCTTCTTAGCTGTTTTATGCAGTTTGATAACAGCAAATGCCCAAGTTCGTTCAGTAACCGGTACGGTGAAAGATGAAAAAGGCGTAGTTGTTTCTTATGCAACAGTGAAAGTTAAGGGCCAAGCCTCAGCTGTAGTGGCTGATGAAAAAGGTAACTTCAAAATTAATGCCGCTGCAAACGCAACTTTGCAAGTAAGTGCAACTGGTTTCGCTTCTACAGAAGTGAGAGCAACTGCTACTTCACTAAGCATTACTTTGAATCATCAAGCAGATGAACTAGAAGACGTAGTTGTTACTGCACAAGGTATCCGTAAGAAATCAAAAGAAATCGGGTATTCTTATGCTAAAGTTTCAAGTGATGAAATTACAGTAGGTCGCTCGCCTCAGTTAACACAAGCCCTTGCGGGTAAGGTTTCTGGTTTGGCTGTATATACTGTGAATAATAGCGTTGACCCTTCAGTGAAAGTGGTTTTACGTGGTTATCGTTCATTAACAGGAAACAATGAAGCTTTAGTAGTTATTGATGGTATGCAAACTACAGCCACAGCTTTAGCACTTATCAATCCTAATGATGTTGAAAACGTGTCTGTCCTTAAGGGTGGTCAAGCGGCAACATTGTATGGTTCTGCGGGTGTAAACGGTGCTTTAGTAATTACCACTAAACAAGGTGCTAAAGGAAAATTAAAAGTTTCTTATACCAACACAACCAACTTTGAACAAGTAAGTTTCTTACCTGCTTTTCAAAATAAATATGGTTCTGGTTCTCAATACTATCCTTTAGTTTACGGTCAAGCAGGGTATGATCCTAGTGCATTAAACCGTGCGAAAGCAAACTGGCGTTCATATGAAAACCAACAATATGGTGATGCTTATGATGGAAGCAAACGTATTGCGGGTCGTATGTTAGAAGATGGATCTGCTTTAATTATTCCTTATGCAGACGTTCCAAACGTTCGTAGAAATAGTTTTGATATGGGAATTTCTCAAAATCATCAAGCTAGTTTCCAAGGGGGTGATGAAACATCAAGTTATTACTTATCAGTAGAGAACAATAAAATTAACGGTATTGTTCCTGGTGATTTAAGTGATAGAACTGGTGTTCGTGTTAAATCTTCTAAGGAGTATGGTAAAATATCTACTACTTTCAACGCTGCTTTGACACAAGCTTATTATGATAGAACTTTTTCAGATTTCCAAAATGATATCATCAACACTGCTTCTTGGGTAGATTTAACTACTATGAGAAACTGGAGAACAAATCCTTTTGCGAATCCGAATGGTTACTATAATGATTATTATAATAACCCTTATTTCAATAAAGACATTAACCGTGCAAAATATAAAGATGCCAACATCTCTGGAAACTTCGATATCACTTATCGTGCGCTTCCTTGGTTGCAATTTTATAACAGATTAGGTATTATGAATAATTCTCGTACTGGTAAAAACACTACAGAGAAATTCCAATACTCTGACTGGGCTAAATATGAAGCAGACATACCTGCTCCTTGGCAGAGTTATGATGACTATCCTGGTATATACCGTGCTATTGGTGATATCTTAGGTGCTGTCAACGATTATTCTTCTACAGAGAACGTAGTAAACAATGAATTCCAAGCGCGTATCCAAAAAGATATCGCAAATGTTCAAAATAAATTGACTTTAGGTTATAGCTTATATCAACGTTATACAAAAGCAATTTCTGTTTCTTCAAGCTCAATTGTGGTACCAAATGTTTACAACGTATCTAACAGACAAGGTAACTTAGGTGGTGGTGAATCAAACACGACAGAACGTAAGTTTGGTTACTACGCCGATTTAAACACGAATTTGAAAAATATAGAGTGGTTAAATTTAAACATGACTGCTCGTTATGATGCAACTTCTCGTTTCTTCAAACAAACAAGAGAGGCTAATCAATATTCTTATTTGTATTATGGAGCTGCCTTATCATTTATTGTAACAGACGCCTTTCCTGGTTTAAAGAGCAATACTTTGAGCTATGCTAAATTGCGTACTTCTTATAACAAAAATGGTAATGACAATATTCCTTTATATGGTTTAGATCTTTCTTACAATAATGGTGCGAACTTCCCTTATGGAAACAACGTAGGTTTATCAGTAGGAAATACTTTACCTGATGCAAATTTAAAACCAGAGTTTGTAACTGCTATGGAAATTGGTGCTGAGGTAAGTATGTTTAAAAACAGAGTGAACTTAGATGTTTCTTGGTACAAACAAAATTCAATTGGTCAAGTATTAACAGTAAAAGTACCTAATACAACAGGTTTCTCTAACTTGTTAATTAACGTAGGTCAAGTAGACAACTGGGGTTATGAAGCAGACTTAAAAGTGCAAGTCTTACGTGATACTAAAATCAAATGGGATGTGAATTTGAAATATTCATACAACGACAATAAAGTGGTTGATTTATTCCCAGGTATTACTCAGTTTGCATATGGTGGATACTCTTACGCTACTTCAAACGTTATCTTAGGAGAACGTTTCCCAATACTTAAAACCAATGGTTACTATTATTCAACTGATGGTTCTGGAATGAGAAGAGTAAGTCCTACAACTGGTTATCCAGTTCAAAACACTGCATTAAGTGCGCGTGGTGGTACACTACCTCGCGATATGGTGGGATTAGGTTCTACTTTTACTTACAAAGATTTCCGTTTAGCATTTAACTTTGAATACCGTGGTGGAAACGTAATGTATGCCGACCTTGGTCGTCAAATGACCTTCACTGGTTCTGGTGCTTGGACTTCAAATAGAACAGACCAAATCTTCCCTAATTCTTATTACATAGATCCTACCACTGGAAAAGATGTTCCAAATACAACAGTCCATGTTCGTGAACCAGAGTACGCTCTATGGGTGAACAACTACCGTTTGATTGCTGAGAACTTTGTTACGCCAGCCTGGTTTATTAAATTAAGAGATGTTAATTTATCGTATACACTTCCAAGTGCACTAGTTAAGAAAACAAAAGTTTTCAGTGCTGCTAACGTAGCATTATACGGTAGAAATTTATTCACCATTATTGACAGCAAAAACCAATTTACTGACCCAGAGTTCAGTTATACAGCAGGAAACGGTTCAGGTATTTCTAATACCTTGCAAACGCCTCCAGTTCGTCAAT
>JBEGKS010000104.1:0-5184 GCA_041183945.1 Bacteroidota bacterium
TGGTAATGAACACAATACCGATGCTAATTTGAGTGCTACTTTAAATTATCATTTCACGCCGAATGTAAAAACTAGTTTTCGCAGTTATTTAACCAACTACATTTCTAAACAAGATTTATTAACGCTTTCAGGCGCGCCTTACAATGATTTACTAAATCATTTATTTAAAAGAATTGAAAACCAAACCGATTGGTCGGTAAGTAAAAATGTAAATGGAATTTTTGGAATAGGTGCAGTATGGGAAGGGGTGAAAAGTAGTAGGTATGATAGTGAAAATATAAGAAAAGAAAATACCATTCAGTATGGATTCACTCAATGGGAATGGACCGCTAGCGATAAATTTATTATGATAGGGGGCATTAGATTTGATAAAAATGCCACTTATGCTTCTGCTTGGAGTCCTAAGCTTTCAATGCTGTATAAGTTAAATCAATTTCATAAAATTAGATTAAGTATTGGCCAAGGTTTCAAAGCACCCGATTTTAGACAACTGTATTTAGACTTTACCAATGCCGCTGCAGGTAATTATAGTGTATTTGGTTCCGCGCAAGCTCAAAAAGTAATTGGTCAATTAAATAGTTTAGGGCAAATAGGGGTCTTATATAATAATTATTATTTGTTAAAAGCCTTAGAGCCAGAATCGTCAACGGGGTTGCACCTTTCTTGGGACTGGACCCCTAGTAGTAAAACATTTATAAGCACGCAACTGTTTAGAAATGACATTACTAATTTAATTGAAGTACAACAAGTGGGTACCTATAAAACAGGCGCACAAATTTTTAGTTATTTAAATATTGGAAGAGCATTTACTGAAGGCGCTGAACTTGAGTTTAAACAAGACATAACCAATAAACTTGTTTTGAGTGGAGGTTACCAATATTTAATTACCGCAGACAAAGACCAAATAGCAGCAATTAAAGCTGGCACAGTGTATACTAGAAACGCTAGTAATATGAGTGCAAGACTAACTATGTCCGATTATGTGGGCCTTCCCAATGTAAGCAAACATAAAGTACAAGTGAAAATTAATTATACCAACGAGCATGGGTTTTTTGCCAATGCAAGAATTATATACAGAAGTAAATGGGTAGTGAATAATACCAATGGCAATGAAGTATATGATAATGGAGACGATTTTGCACCAAGTTATTATTCCTTGCATACAGCATTAGGGAAAGAATTTCAAAATGGAATAGCCCTTCAGTTGGGTTGTGATAATATCAATAATTATATTGATGCCATTCATTTACCCAATTTAGCAGGCAGAACTTATTTTATGAACCTTAAATATCAAATTAAATATAAATCTCTAAAATAAATTAAACATGAAAAAGCAATTTTTAAAAATCACCATGGTATTCATCGCAGCATTACAAATAATGGCATGTTCAAAATCTGAAAACATTCCCACACCGGTAGTTACAGTAAGTACTAAGGTAGTTAAGGATTTAATAGCCGATACTGTTTTGGGCCTTACCTCTAATGGTATGCCTTATAGTGCAGGAAAGTATACCTTTTACAGTTTAGAAAACAATACCATTGTACCAAGTACCGATAGCGCCAGCGCTAAATGGGATTTAGCCTTTATGTCTACAAGAATTATAACCAATGGTGGAACGAGTGGTCCTGCTTTAGGAGGTGCTTTTATTTATACTGGACTATTTGATGATTTAAAAACCATTCCAGCAGATTCAATTTTTAAAACAGATAACGCGCCAACTTATGCAATTACAACGGGCAGTGGTAAGGGATGGTATACTTATGATCAATTAACAAGTTTAATTACACCACTTGCAGGAAGAGTACTAGTTATTAGAACCGCTTCTGGTAAATATGCAAAACTAGAAATTACCTCTTATTATAAAGGTGGCGTGACATTACCTGTTTTCGCCTCTGATCTAGAAAAGTTAACGAAGCAACGCTATTATAACTTTAGATATACTTATCAGTCAAACGGCTCAAAAGTTTTTTAAGCTGAATACTATATCGTAGATACAATTTTTCTTTCCCCTAAAGTACTTACTATAAAAACGCCCCGCAGTCAATGAGACTAAGGGGCGTTTTAGTATGGTATATTAATTTTTTAGCGCTCTAATTTAAAATTAGCATCGGTAGCTGGTCGCTTCGCTAAGTTGGCTACTTTCCAACCACTGCGGTACATCCAGTCGGCCATTTTTTTAAGCTTCGGATAATTGATATTTTCAGCATTATCAAGTGGTGTATGATAATCTTCATGTAATAATGAAGTATACATTACAGCTGGTATACCTAATCTTGCATAAGGTAAATGGTCGCTTCTAAAATACCAACCTTCTACATGGGTTACTTTATCGTAACTAGTATCTAATTTAAATTTAGGCCCTTCATTATTAGCAGCTAAGATAAGGTTCACTAATTCAGTTGAATTTTTATGAGGCGATTGCATGCCCATAAAGGCAGCGCTATCTATATGATTTCTACCAATCATATCTCCATTTAAAACCGTTACAATATTTTTAATAGGTACAGTGGGATGTTGTACATAATATCTTGAACCTAGTAAACCTCTTTCTTCTGCACCATGTATTACAAATAAAATAGAACGCTTCGCAGGGTTTTTCATAAAGGCTCTTGCATTAGCAAGCATGGCTACATCTACACTCGCATTATCATCTGCTCCATAATAAGTTGAATCATTGTCATGGGCATTTCTAATACCATGCGCGTCTTGATGCCCACTGTATAAAAGGTATTCATCTTTTAAAGTAGGGTCGGTGCCATTAATTTTTCCAATAATATTAACGGAAGGATAACTATACTTATTTATTTCAATATTGGCATTAATAAAGGCAGTATTATTTTGTAAACTTGCTTTTGCATTAGCATGCATCCATAATACAGGTACTGTGGTGGTAACATTTACATTCGCACCCCCATCAATATCATAATTACCTCTTTTAAAATTTTCTGCAGCGTCGTCCCAAGCCTTTTCTGCGATATCATCTGCTATAATAATAACGGCGGAAGCACCTTTTCTAATAAGGGGCATAACATATTTTGCTTGTACACTTCTGCTATAACGCCATGTAGGTAAAGAAACATTTGTATTGATTCCCTTAGAAGAAGCTTCAATTGCTACCACTTTATTTTGAATATCTAATTTTGTAGTATCTATATCTGCAGCACCACCTAAATACACAATAGGGGCCACTAAGGAAGTATTTGCCATCTGAGCTACAGCTACTTCATTCCATAATTTTAATGTAACATTATTAATTTTTATGATGGACTTATCTGAAATATGGTTACGCCATAAAATAAAGAATTGTAAATAAGTGCCATCGTCACCTGCTGGTAGTAATCCAATACTTCTATATTTTTCTGCTAACCACATAGACGCCTTTAATTCATCTAAAGTGCCAGCCGACCTGCCATTAAAATGCGCATCGGCTAAAGCGTATAAATCTTTTTTTAATTCAGTTTCTTTAATGTATTTCAAACCTGGAGGGTTTGCTTTTTGAGCTAATAAAGAACCGCTCATAACAACTATAAGTAAACAGCTCATTATGAGTGCTAGTAAATTTGTTGGATTTTTTTTCATACTATTATTTTTATAAAATTGAATTATTTTTTTGCTTTAAAACTCCATGTAAAATTAAATTCGGCCACAACTTCGCCTTTTGAATTTGTACCCACCGACTTACAAATTACTGTTTTTCCCTCACCGGTAGCTATTGTTTCTTGAATGGCTTCTTGAATAGCCAAGCCATCTTCACAACTAAATAAAACAGTGCCTGTTGCTTTTTTTAAAAATTGGGCCTGGGTGCCTACTACTAGCATACTTATTTTAGGAACTCTTTGATATACTTGAGAAAAGGCCAACATACCGCAGGTCATTTCTGCTGCCATGGCTTCCACTGCAAAATAAATAGATTGAAAAGGATTTTGACTAAACCAAGAGTAGCGAATACGCACTACACATTTACGGTCATCGAAATAATGTATTCTTAAGCCCGCAAAAAAAGCAGCTGGCAATTTTGTAAATAAAAAAAAGCCAAAGGAAATAGGGTTGCTAATTAAACGACTGAATCTTTTAAAGGCGGGGTTCATGGAGAAAAGCTTTTACTATAAAAATACGAATTAGAAATTATATTTACCTAATTTTAAGACCAAAACCAATCTCTATGACTAAGGCATTGCAAAGCTATGATTACATTGTTTTTATACTCTACTTTTTAATAATTGCCAGCTATGGCTATTGGATTTATAAACGCAAGCAAACTGCTACTGCAAATTCAACCGATTTCTTTTTAGCAGAAGGTCAATTAACCTGGTGGGCTATTGGCGCCTCTTTAATTGCTTCTAATATTTCTGCAGAGCAATTTATTGGCATGAGTGGTAATGGCTTTAGACTAGGTCTAGCTATATCTGCCTATGAGTGGATAGCTGCGGTTTCTTTAGTCTTGGTGGGTGTATTTTTTATGCCGGTGTATTTGAAAAACAGAATTTACACCATGCCCCAATTTTTAAAAACAAGGTACAATGAAACAGTGGCCATGATCATGGCTATCTTTTGGTTGTTCTTATACATATTTGTAAACCTTACATCCATTTTATATTTAGGCGCCATTGCTATTAATAATTTAACAGGGGGCGCACATTTTCATTTAATAATGATAGGCCTTGCTCTATTTGCTTTGTTTATTACATTAGGCGGCATGAAAGTAATTGGCTACACCGATGTCATACAAGTATTGGTATTGTCAGTGGGAGGTTTAATTACTTCTTATATAGCCTTAACAGTGGTGGGAGAAAAATTTGGATATGGAACGAATGCTATTGCAGGATTTAATCATTTAATAAAAGTAGCACCGGATCATTTTAAAATGATATTTGATAAACCAGGTGCAGGTTCCACACAAAAACAAATTGACGATTATTCAAGTTTACCTGGGCTAGCTATGATGGCTGCTGGTATGTGGGTGGCAAATTTAAATTATTGGGGATGTAATCAATACATTACACAAAGAGCCTTAGGCGCCGATTTAAAAACGGCTAGAACAGGAATTTTCTTTGCAGCCTTTTTAAAATTATTAATGCCCATACTAGTAGTGTTACCGGGTATTGCTGCTTATGTTTTATATCAAAATGGAGCATTGCAACAAGAAATGTTAAGTAATGGTAGTTTAAATCAGGACAATGCCT
>JBEGKS010000105.1:0-6898 GCA_041183945.1 Bacteroidota bacterium
GTGATATCTGCTTTTTTACCTTTACCACCCACGATAACAGTATTGTCTTTATCTATTGTAATAGAACTTGCTTGACCTAAATAAGTTAAGTCGGCGTTCTCTAATTTGAAACCTTGTTCTTCAGAGATAACAGTTCCTGCAGTTAAGATAGCAAGGTCTGTTAACATTTCTTTTCTTCTGTCACCAAAGCCTGGAGCCTTCACAGCAGCTACTTTAATGGTACCACGTAATTTGTTAACTACTAATGTTGCCATTGCTTCACCTTCTAAGTCTTCAGCAATAATTACTAATGGACGACTTGTTTGAGCTACTTTCTCTAAAATATGTAAGATGTCTTTCATTGCTGAAATTTTCTTATCATAAATTAAGATATATGGATTTTGCATTTCAGCTTCCATCTTTTCGCTATTGGTAACGAAGTAAGGAGAAGTATATCCACGATCGAATTGCATACCTTCTACTACATCTACTGTAGTGTCCGTTCCTTTTGCTTCTTCAACTGTGATCACACCTTCTTTACCCACTTTGCTCATTGCAAGGGCAATTAATTTACCAATTTCATTATCGTTGTTGGCAGAAATTGAAGCTACTTGCTCAATTTTCTTAGCGTCGTTACCAACTGCTTGAGATTGTGCTTTTAAACTTGCTACTACTTTTTCTACTGCTTTATCAATACCGCGTTTCAAATCCATTGGATTCGCACCAGCAGTAACGTTTCTTAAACCTTCTCCAATGATAGCTTGTGCTAATACAGTGGCAGTTGTTGTACCATCACCTGCTTGATCAGCAGTTTTGCTAGCAACTTCTTTCACCATTTGAGCACCTATGTTTTCAATAGGATCTTCTAAGTCAATTTCTTTGGCAACTGAAACACCATCCTTTGTAATAGAAGGTGATCCGAATTTCTTTTCAATAACCACGTTACGACCTTTTGGTCCTAAAGTTACTTTTACGGCGTTGGCTAAAGTGTCAACCCCTTTTTTCATTTTATTTCTCGCTTCTAAGTCGAAAAAAATCATTTTAGACATATAAACTTATTTTATTTCGTTAATTAATAGTTCTACTTACTTTAACAATTATACAATTGCTAAAATATCGCTTTCGCGCATGATCAATAAATCTTGACCATCAATTTGAATTTCTGTTCCAGCGTATTTACCGTATAAAACGTTATCGCCTACTTTTACAGTTACGGGTTCGTCTTTTTTACCTGTTCCAGCAGCAAGTACTTGTCCACGTTGTGGTTTTTCTTTAGCAGTATCAGGGATGATGATTCCTCCAGCTGTTTTTTCTTCTGCAGCGGCAGGCTTAACTATTACTCTGTCATGTAGAGGAGTAATGTTTAATTTCTTAGCCATACTTTATCGTTTTTTGTTGTTTAATAAATATTGTAATTCCTATACATCGATAACCGTGCCACTGCAATTTTTTCCTATACAATAGGCCAAATTTTCAGTTTATTCGATTTTTCAGCGCAAGGGAAGCAAATCTATGCCTAAAATTGCATGATATGCAAAGGATTAGGGTAAAAAATGTCAGTTTTTACCAATAATTTTAGATAGATTTGCAGCCGTTTAGCTCTTACACATATGATGAACCGAAGAAATATTAGAATTAAAGTAATGCAGGTGCTGTATATGGTTGAAAATCAAAACCAAAGCAGTCCCGGCTCCCTACTTCAGAAGGAATTTGACAAAACACGTAATTTGTTTGTTTTCCTAGTTCATCTAGTGCACCAAGTTGCCCTTTATGCCGAAGTAGAGGCAGGGCAGAGAGCCTCCAAAAATTTACCCAATCAGGCCGATTTATCCGTTAATATCAAATTAGCTGGTAATAGTATTGTATAAAAAAGCATTGGCTGCTGTTAACCCTGCACAATGGGTGGACGAGGATATTGTTAAAACCTTATTTAGGAATTTATCAGAATCGGCTATATATAAAACTTATATAGAAGAACAAGGTAGAGACAAGGCCAAAGAGAAAGAGATACTTAAATATATTTTTGGTACCCTTATTTTAGAATCGGATAATATTTTAGAATATATCGATGAGCGTTTTGCAAATTGGGAAGATGAAGGAGAAATGATGGTAGGCTTTATGTTGGATTATTTACAAAAGCCAGGCAGCATAGATTTTATAGATTTAGTGGGTGATGAAAAAATGAAATTCGCTACTGAATTACTGCATACAGCTATTGATAAAAAAGGATATACTGAAGAAGTAATTAAGCCTAAATTAAATAACTGGGATCCTGAGCGTATTGCGGTGATAGATATGATACTACTTCGTTTGGGCGTTTGTGAATTATTGTATTTTGATACCATACCTACCAAGGTGACTATTAATGAGTACATTGATTTAGCCAAAGACTATAGCACAGAACAAAGTGGCCATTTCGTGAATGGTATTTTGGATAATATTCATAAGGAATTAGTGGGATCGGGTAAAATTCAAAAAATAAGTCACAAACCATCAGGGCACAAAAAATAAGACTGTAAATAACATATATTTGCAAGAGCGGTTTTATAAAAACAGAAATTTATAAACACAGTTATATCAACAGAACTATTAAAACATAAACAACTAAATAAATTACAATGACACAAATTTTATTACAAGCACCACAAGGCGGAGGTACTTTCCAATTAGTAATGTTGGGTGGTATTATTTTAGTTTTCTGGTTTTTCATGATTCGTCCACAAGCTAAAAAAGCGAAAGAGCAAAAGAAGTTCATTGACGATATTCAAAAAGGAGACAAAGTAGTTACTATCGCAGGTATCCATGGTACAGTGAACAAAGTAAACGAAGACAATACGATTCAATTGGAAGTAAGCCCTGGTTCTTACTTGAAAATTGAAAAATCATCTATAAGCTTAGAGTGGTCAAAAACCAACCCTAAATAATTATAATTGGTTTGATTAAAAAAAGTCCGAAATTGGGGTAACTAATTTCGGACTTTTTTATGTCTAAGATGATCGGACTTACGGGGGGTATTGGTGCTGGTAAAACCATGGTAGCTAAAATATTTGAGCAACTGGGTGTGCCTGTATTTAATGCAGATGAAACTGCGAAGCAGTTGATGCAAACAAGTCCTGCCATTAAAACAGCGCTTATTCAACATTTCGGAGAGAAGGTATATGAGAAGGGTATTTTACAAAAAGCTTATTTATCATCTATTGTTTTTTCAGATGCTCATCAGTTGGCCCTATTAAATTCAATTGTACATCCTATTACTATTCAAGCTGCCTGGGATTGGGCTAAATTACAAACAGCCCCTTATGTAATTAAAGAAGCCGCTCTTTTATTTGAATCTAATGCAGTAGAAGATTTAGACTTTGTGATTGGGGTGACGGCACCCATGCCTTTAAGAATTCAAAGAATTATGCAAAGAGATGCTTGCACAAAGCAAGAAGCTGAAAAAAGAATGTATCATCAAATTAATGATACTATTAAAATGCGTTTATGTGATAAAGTAATTGTGAATGATGAAATACAATTATTAACGCCACAGGTTTTAGCTGTTCACGAATTTATACTGGCTTCTGTAATTTAAAGCAGGCCCTTTTTAGTCTTCCATCAAAATCAAAGGGGGTAGTAGCCTTGGTAATATCTTTAATGAGTTTCGTGTGAATACTTTCGGCATCAATTTTGAAATGAGAAAAATTAGTGCTGAAATACAATATACCACCTGGTTTCATAGCACGAAGCATATCATTAATTAATTCAACATGGTCTCTTTGAATATCTAAGACATCCTTCATTCTTTTACTATTGCTAAAAGTAGGAGGGTCCATCACTACTAAATCATATTTATTAGCAGGTAAGGTTTTTAAATACTGCTTTACATCGGCATGTATAAATTGATAAGCGACTTTATTATTAAGTTTATTTAAAGCAAAATTATCTTCGCTCCATGCTAAATAAGTTTTAGATAAATCAACAGAGGTAACCGTTTTAGCGCCTGCGGCTGCAGCATACACGGAGAAGGAACTGGTATAAGAAAATAAATTTAAAAATTCAGTGTCCTTCGATGCTGCTTGCACCATTTGTCTTGTAATACGGTGGTCTAAAAACAATCCAGAATCTAAGTAGTCGGTAAGGTTTACTTTAAATTGTAAGCCATTTTCATTTACCGTAATTATTTTTGATATAGGCAGGGTTTCTTCTTTCTCGTACTGCTCATCTTTATGATCCATTCTTTTACGCACTCTTAAGTACATATTTTCAATGGGTAAACCGGTAATAGTAGCAATACAGTTTTTGGTTTCGCTTAGCCAAAGTTCATGTTCTTCGTCAGTTAAACTATGACGGCGATTATACTCAGCTAAATAAATATAGTCCTCGTAAATCTCAACACAAACGGGAAACTCAGGTAGGTCATGGTCATACAAACGCCAGCAGCTAATATTTTGTCGTTTAGCTTGTTTAATGCGGTGCTTATAATTTTTAAGCAACCTATTTTCAAACATTTGAAATTTCTCTGGTGTCATAGTATCTACTAAAAAAAGAAGCGTTACTTATTATAACGCTTCTAAAATTAATTTATTTAAACTAAATCGTTTTATTTTAATTTAGCCAAGGCCTCTTTAATTCTAGCCCAAGCTCTTTCAATATTTGGCATGCTATTGGCAAAAGAGAAACGAACACAATTAGGTTCTCCAAAAGCGTCTCCCATAACAGAAGATACATTGGCCTCGTTTAAAATATACATACTAAAATCGGGTGCGTTTTTAATAGTAGTAGTGCCATCGGACTTACCATAATAAGCACTTACGTCAGGGAATACATAAAAGGCTCCTTGAGGTGCAAAACATTTAAAGCCAGGAATATCATTTACAAGTGCTAATGTTTTTTCACGACGACGAGTAAATTCTTCAGTCATTTCAATAGAAGGTTTTAAATCTCCCACCAAAGCAGTGACTGCTGCTTTTTGTGTAATACTACAAGTTCCTGAAGTAAATTGACCTTGTAATTTTTCCATGGCCTTGGCTAATTCTACACTTGAAGCAGTATAACCTAATCTCCAACCAGTCATGGCAAAACCTTTACTAAGTCCGTTAATCACAATTGTTTGATCCTTGATCGCATCAAATTGAGCAATGCTTTCATGCTTACCCACAAAATTGATGTACTCATAAATCTCATCTGATAAAATAGTAATGCCTGGAAATTTTTTAAATAAATTGGCAAGTGCTTCTAATTCTTCTTTGCTATACACTGCACCTGAAGGGTTACAAGGAGAAGAGAACATGAATACTTTTGTTCTTGAAGTAATGGCAGCTTCCACTTGTGCAGGGCTTACTTTAAAACCATCTTCTACAGTGCTTCTAATTTCTACTACTTTACCTCTAGCAATTTTTACTAATTCAGAATAAGTAACCCAATAAGGTGTTGGGATAATTACTTCATCGCCATCGTCTACTAAGGCTAAAATGGCATTGGCTAAACTTTGTTTAGCGCCGGTAGAAGTAACAATATTTTCAGCTTTATAATCTAAATTATTATCGCGTTTTAATTTACTGCAAACCGCTTCTCTTAAATCGGCAAAGCCAGCAACAGGTGTATAGTGAGACCAGTTATCGTTAATGGCTTTAATAGCTGCATCTTTAATATGTTGAGGCGTATCGAAGTCGGGTTCACCCAAACTTAAGTCAATAACGTCTTTGCCCTGTGCTCTTAGTTCGCGGCCTAATTTGGCCATTTTTAAAGTTTCTGGCTCACTGAATCTGTTTAAAAGAGAAGATAATATCATGATTGCTTATTTGAAACACAAATTTCGCAAATAAATCGCAAACAGACGTAAGTTTTGGACTTTGAATATCCATAAATTATTCCCTTTCTGTTAATATCTATTTAGCAGCCTCAAGGATGGGGGTAAAATTGGGAAGAAAGGCTTTCTTGCGTTGAAGTTCGTAGTTGTAAATTAACTGACCTAAGTTTTTATAAAAAGGGTAGCCTACTGTATCGTAATCGTATTTACTATCGTTTAAAATGCCATCGCTATTGCAATAGATAACGGCACTCAACATGAACTCAACTTTCTTCTCCGGATCCATTATATAGGCTATGTCTAATAAAAACCCATAAGCATCACCCACTTTATTAAATATTTTCAAATTATTGGGGAAGGGGCCTTTCTCAGAACCTGTGTATAAAAACTTACAATAGTTTGGCCAATAATTAGCTGTGTCGTAAGTAGGATACTGCGATTCAGTGGGTAAGGTATGCATGTAGTGTAGTAAAAACTTTCTATCCTCGGTGGTTAAATTAAATCTTTGAGAGGGTGGTGTATGCTCAAAAAATAAAACCGATTTCAAAATATGGGTAAGGTCACTTAAATAAATTCGGTTTTTATCTGAAAAATTTAAAGGGCCTTTGATGAGTGAGTCTTGGTTATTCAAATAAGCATTGCCAATAAAGGCATTATAATAAGGAAGGCTGTCTTTATTAAAGGCAGCTGGTTGATGATAAATTATTTTTCCTTGCTCATTATAAAAATCAATGGATTGTGTGCTTCTATTTTCTTTGGCAGTTCTGCCTAATTCAATTCTGTTTCTAATATAGACATCTTTATACCCTTTGGCGGCTAATTGTTCATGCACTGTATGCGGTGTCACAAATTCAAATAATCTATTGGCTGCATTATTATCACTTACTAAAAATATTTCTTTAACGGCCTGTTCAATATTTTGTACGCCATTGATGGAGTAAGGATTATTGTAAATTTGTTCTTGCCTATCAGATACACTATCGTATACCATTTGGGTAGACTTACTAAGCCCTTTAATTTTTAAATTATTAATTTTCTCTAGCGCTAAAAAAGCCAGCGGCATTTTAACCGTACTTGCTGGGTAAAAATATTCCTTAGGGTTTAGGTTATAAGTGAACTCTTTAAAAT
>JBEGKS010000105.1:6920-7621 GCA_041183945.1 Bacteroidota bacterium
TTATTTTTATCTCTATCAATTTGAGTATATAAAATTTGAAGGCGGTAGTCTTTGGGGTTGGCTAAAATTTTACCAAATTGTTCAGGCTTTTGCTGCATTAATTTTTCAAGCAAACGAGTATCGGATTGCGCTGTAGAGCTTAGTGCAATTAATAAGAGTCCGGCTAGAATGCTGGTAAATTTCATATTCAAATGTATAAAAACTAAGCTATATTTATATCAGCCTATGGAAAAGTTTATTTCAGTTTTTGATATGTTTAAAATATCGGTAGGGCCTTCAAGCTCACATACCTTAGGCCCTTGGCTTGCTGCAAAAAATTGCATTCAAAAAGTAGACAGCCTTTTTGGCCTAGATAAAGTAAAATCTATTCAAGTTTTATTATATGGTTCCTTAGCGAAAACGGGTAAAGGACATGGGACAGCTATGGCAGTGATGATGGGACTGATGGGGGAGGATCCCATTACAACCAATACCGATTTAATTGAGCCTTCCATTGCAGCAATTAAAATAAATAAAAAAATCGTTGTAGATAAAAGGGTAAGTATTGAATTTGATCTTGAAAATGATTTACTCTTTTTAAAAGATAAATTACTACCGCATCATCCCAATGGTGTAGAATTTATTGTAACTATTGGTGCTGAAAAACATACTTACACTTATTACTCTATTGGGGGTGGGTTTATTGAAGAGCAAATAGAGAA
>JBEGKS010000106.1:0-8755 GCA_041183945.1 Bacteroidota bacterium
GAAACCTCTTCACTTCAAATTGCGCAAGAAGAATTAAGTGAAAACAATTATTCTTGGGAGCAATTAAAAATAATGCGCATTAAATTTTTAAGCGTGGTTGGAAATTAATGCGTGAACTCGTTGCCTGTAGTTAAAAAACTATTTACCCTTTCCGCCACATTTTTTCTTACACTTAGGTAATAAAAATTGTAATCGGCAATATGATAATTCTCCGTTTTGTATAAAAAGCTACCAAAAAAATGAGGCTTTGCTGTCCATAAAACACCTTTATGGTTTACGGCGCCTGCTACATAAGGGGTTATTTTATTAAAGTCATAAAGTATTGCCCCTTTATTTTCAAACCTGTCCACATTCGTTATCGTATTTGACCAAGAAAGAGGGTTGGTGACAATGGCTGTAAATTTTTCCTTCTTCACAAACTCAGTCACATAGCCTTCGTGAAAGGTTCTCCAAGAACAAATACAGCCTGTTGCATTAGGTGTTTCGCAGGCCTTAATTGATGTATAAATAGCAGGGTCAACCGGTATGCCTACTATATAAGCCACTACTAATTTTTTACTTAAGGGTTTGCCATCAAAAAATTCTTTTAGTAATCTAATGGTATGGGTAGAGCCTTGACTATGAGAAGCAATAATAATGGGTCTTCCATTATTGTAATGCTCCAAATAATATTCAAAAGATTTTTTTACGTCCTGATAAGCTAATTCAAAAGCAGCCATTGCATAACCCGTATCTACTTTATTATTGGGTGTGTAAGATTTAATATGGGCTTGACGATACCTTGGTGCAAAAATTCTGCCTGCTTCATTGAATACAGATGCTTGGTTAAGTAAGGTTGGATAATCTGTTTTCAGATTGGTTTTATAATCACTGAAAGAAGCAGACCATCCATAAGGCCTAGTGCTATCTAAATAAGTAGTAGGGTGTACAAAAAATACATCTACTTTATCATTAGGAGTATAACTAGCTTTCAGTGGAGCAGGTACACTATCGGAAGGGTCCTTCTTATCAGGATGGGCAGCCCAGTATTGTAAATTGCTATAGTCAGGAACCTCTTGGTATTTTTGCTGAGCGTAAACAGGTTCCAATTTGGCATAATTGCTATTCGAACAACTACTCAAAATAAACAAAGCGATAAAGGGTAAAAAGAATCTCATAGGAACTAATTTTTTCAAAGGTCAATGAAGGATCAAAGGTCAATGGAGGAGCAAAGGTATTAAATCTAATTAAATAGCTTTTTATAAGCTTTGTCCTACACTTCACTTATAAGACAAATTTTTAACCATTTTGTTTAACTATTGTTGAACTATATACCCTAAAATTTAATTATTTTTAGGGTATAGCTCTAAAATTTTGAAATTACTCCGCCATATCCCTTTTTTGACTGCTGTTTTAAAGCACAGTTTTACCGCTTTCGGTGGGCCACAAGTGCATTTAGGCCTCATGCAACAGCGCTTTGTAGAAAAGCGAAAGGATATTACCAGCGAGGAACTCATGGAATACAATGCTTTTTGTCAACTACTTCCCGGGGCATCCTCTACTCAAACTATTGTTTTAGTAGCTTTTAAAAGGGGCGGAACGCCACTTGCTTTTTTGACCTTACTTGTTTGGATCCTACCTGCTTGTTTTTTAATGAGCATAGCAGCTATTGCCTATAACTATTTTGATATCAGAGCAGGGCTCCAAAGTTTTATATTAATTCAACCCATGGCCATTGGATTTATTGTGAGTGCCACCATTGTATTATACAAAAAAGCAATTAATAGCCTTATCACTAAAATTATTTTTATTGCAACGGCTGTTTTTGTTTTTTTAGCTTTTAAATCTCCTTGGACTATTCCTGTTGTTATTATACTTGCAGGTATCGTAACCAATTTTAGTCAAAAAAGAATTCCCAACGATGGCGCTGCGCCAAAAACGCTTAAATGGGGGGCCTTTTTTATTTTTATATTTTTATTTTTAGCAGTGGGTATTGTATCTGAAGAAGCTACCAGAAAAAATTGGGAGCAACATAAAATGATTAACTTATTAGAAAACAATTATCGTTTTGGAAGTTTTGTGTTTGGAGGAGGAGATGTATTAATTCCAATGATGTATGAGCAGTATGTTGCAAGACCCAATTCGGAAAGGGTGAAGAAAAATAAAAGAGATGTATTAAAAATTTCCGGTGAATCTTTTTTAATGGGTGCAGGTATGGTGAGAGCTATGCCTGGTCCTGTTTTCTCCGTGGCTAGTTATACCAGTGTGATGGCTCTAAAAGAAAAATCAATGCCCACGCAAATAATGGGCGCTGTCATGGGAAGCCTTGCCATTTTTTTACCCAGTTTTTTAATTGTTTTATTCTTTTTTCCTATCTGGCAAAATTTAAAAAAGTATGCTATTTTTTATAGGTCTTTGGAGGGCATCTATGCAGCTGTAGTGGGCGTTATGCTTGGGGCTACGCTTCATTTAATAGGAGGCATTTCCCTTAAAACAGAGTACTACTCTTCACTTACTTTTTATACCTATATTTTTGTGTTTCTCGCAAGTACCTATTTAATTTATAAACAAAAAATAGCAGCGCAGTGGGTGGTTTTATCTACTATTGCCCTTGGCTTTTTACTTACTTTTCTAAATACCAATTGGCCTTTTTAATTAAAAGGTAAAAACCTGTTAATTATAAAGTAAAATGCAGTTATGTAAACTTGTCTTACTAATATTGCAGACGCTATGAATACTCGGTTTAAATATATAATAATCTTATTGCTTGGTTTTGCTTTCAAAATGAATGCACAAACTATTCCGGTTAGCGGCGTGGTGTATGATATATCAGGAAGAAGACCTATTGAGGCCGTGATTGTATATAGTAATACAAATCATGCTTTCACCGATTCTTTAGGACGTTATTTAATATATGTTAAAGCCAAAGATTCTCTTTGGTTTTCCTTATTTGGAAAGACAACCCATAAGTATCCTATTGACACCATTGAAGACCTCCGCAATTTCAATGTCATGATTCATGTTGCTGGATTTGATTTACCAGAAGTGCGTGTTAGAAATAGTTATTATAAATTAGACTCTATTCAAAACAGAATTGATTACGCTAAATATTTTAATTATCGAGCTCCTGGTATTAGACTCAGCGGCGGACAACAATTATTTGGTTCCAATGGTTTGACGGTTGGATTTGATTTAGATGAAATCATAAATATGTTTCGAGTGAAGAGAAATCGAAACTTACAATTTTTACAAAAGCGTTTACTTTCTCAAGAACAGGAGAAATATGTAGGCTACCGTTTTACCAAGAGATTTGTTATAAAGCTGACCCATTTAGAAGGGGAGCAGTTAGATCGTTTTATGAATTTTTGCAGGCCTTCTTATGAGGTCCTAGGCTTACTAAATGACCTAGAATTGGGCTATTATATAGAAAAGAAATTCGAAGAATTTAAAAAGACCCAGTAGAAGTCATTGCAACGCAAGGCTAGCTAGGCCAACACTCATCTATTTTGTTTTTAAAAAAGGCAATTTTTGGCTATCTTGAGTCACTAAAAATGACCGTTTTGAGAAAATTATTTATTCTTTCTTTTGTCTGCATAATTGCAGGGGTTGGATGTAAAGAAAAGTCAAAGAGTTTTGACAAGTTCAACGCGAATGCACCCGTTTTTGTTGACGTTGCATTAGCGGCTACTCAAATAGTAGATAAATCGGTAGAAGTGACTGGAACAGTCTTGGCGACTGAGTCTATTGAACTGCGTCCTGAAACCAATGGTAGAATTACCTATTTACAAATTCCAGAGGGTAAAATGGTTCAAGCAGGAACAGTTTTAGCAAAATTGAATGATGCAGACTTACAAGCTCAATTGGAAAAAATTAAAGTACAATTAGAGTTAGCAAGTATCAATGAGCAAAGAAATTTACAATTGTTAAAAGTGAAAGGAATTAATCAAAGCGATTATGATATTTCTTTACAACAAGTAAAAAGTTCAAAAGCGGATTTAGCTTATACCCAATCCTTAATTGAAAAAACTATAATGAAAGCTCCTTTTACAGGACAAATTGGTTTAAGACAAGTAAGTCTTGGCGCTTTCGTCAATACCACTACTACAATAGCTAGTTTACAAAAAACAGATAAACTTAAAATAGATTTTACAGTGCCTGAAATGTTTGAA
This sequence comes from Bacteroidota bacterium, assembly GCA_041183945.1. GTDB lineage: Bacteria > Bacteroidota > Bacteroidia > Chitinophagales > Chitinophagaceae > Sediminibacterium. Next base: position 4,149 of record JBEGKS010000106.1, read on the forward strand.
AATTACATAAAAGTGGGCAAGACTATACAAGTAGAAGGTATTGATGGCTCCAATAAAAAAATGAATGCTAGCATATTCGCTATAGAGCCACAAATTATTGCTACTACTAGAAATATTAAAGTGCGTGCACAACTACAAGGTAAAATGTTACCTGGTGCTTATGTAAAGGTTTACTTAAGTGAGACTGTGAAAAAGCCCACTATCATGGTGCCTACGAATGTGATTATTCCTGAATCTAAGAGCAAACAAATTGCGATCATAAAGAACGGCATGGCTGAATTAGTGGATGTAGAAACTGGTTATAGAACAGCAGGTGCTGTTGAAATTACAAAAGGACTGAATATAGGAGATAGCGTTATTGTGGCAGGAATGCTTTTTGTTAAACCGGGCAGTAAAGTAAAAGTGGGAAAAACAGTTGCTATCATAGACATTACTAAATAGTCTCCTTAAAGTCTTCTTAAATAATCTTATTAGATGAATATATCTGAACTTTCGTTAAAACGTCCTGTACTAGCCACTGTTATGAACCTAGCCATTATCATTTTTGGCTTAGTAGGTTTTTCTTTTTTGGCCTTACGTGAATACCCTGCCATTGACCCACCAATTATCAATGTACAAACCTCTTACTCTGGAGCCAATTCTCAAGTTATTCAAAATCAAATTACAGAGCCCTTAGAAAAATCTATCAATGGTATTCCAGGTATTAGAACCATTAACTCTTCTAGTTCTGTAGGTTCTTCAAATATTACAGTTGAATTTAATATAGGCGTGAATTTAGAAACAGCGGCTAATGACGTGCGTGATAAAGTAAGTCAAGCGGCTAGAAGTTTACCAGAAGATATTAATAATCCTCCCGTTGTTTCAAAGGCAGATGCCAATACCGACTTCATTTTGTTAATGACTGTAAGAAGCAAAACAAAAAGTGCATTTGAATTAACTGAATATGCAGGTAGTGTGGGCGTTAGAGGAAAAAGGTTTTCTATGCGTATTTTCCCCGATCCAGATTTATTGAATGCCTACGGCATTGCCTTTAATGACATTCAAACTTCTTTAAATAAAGAGAATGTAGAACTGCCAGCGGGTAAGATTTATGGTAAAAAAACAGAATTCATTATTAGAACTTTAGGAAGACTTACGACCGAGTCTGATTTTAGAAATATAATTTTAAAGCAAGATGCTACTGGGGTTGTTAAATTAGGAGATGTAGCAAAAGTGGAATTAGGTCCAGAGCAGGAAGACCAAGGTACCTTCTTTAATGGCATTCAAACTGTAATGATTACTTTATCTCCACAGCCAGGGGCCAACTATATTAAAATTGCAGATGAGTTTTATAAAAGATTAGAGGAAGTAAAAAAATCAAATAAATCAGATATTGAATTTGCGGTACCTATTGACAATACGAAAACAATTCGTCGCGCTTTAACAGAAGTTAAAGAGACTATTTTTATTTCCTTTGGATTAGTGGTACTAGTTATCTTTTTCTTTTTTAGAAACTGGTTAATTGCCATTAGACCCTTAATTGATATTCCTATTTCTTTAATTGCTACTTTCTTTATCATGTACATGGCGGGTTTCTCTATTAATGTATTAACCCTACTTGCTATTGTTCTTGCTACCGGCTTGGTAGTGGATGATGGAATTGTGGTCACGGAAAATATTTTTAGAAAATTAGAAGAGGGGCTTCCACTTAGAGAAGCCGCAAGAGAAGGAAGTAAAGAAATTTTCTTTGCTGTTATCTCCACTTCTATTACGCTTGCTGTGGTATTTATGCCTGTTATTTTTCTAGAAGGTTTTATTGGTTCTTTATTTAAAGAATTTGGAGTGGTGATTGCTGGCGCGGTATTGGTATCGGCCTTTGTTTCTCTAACTATTACGCCAGTGTTAAACGTTTACCTGAATAGAAAGGACGGCAAACAAGGAAGTTTTTATGAAAAAACAGAACCTTTCTTTAAAGGTATGGAGCTAGGCTATAAAAATTTATTAATCAAGTTTTTGAAAATACGTTGGATGGCTTGGGTGGTTGTTCTTACCTGTGTAGTTATAATTGTGGCGATTGGTTCAAATATACAAAGTGAATTAGCGCCTATTGAAGATAAAGGTGCTATAAGGGTGAATATGACAGGTCAAGAGGGCATTAGCTATGAAGAAATGAAAACCAACTTCTCAAAAGCAGTAAGACTTATTCAAGACTCTGTTCCTGAACATGCTTTCACCTTTGGAAGTGTTCCTGGATGGGGTGGAGGAGGAAGTTCGGTAAGTAGTAGAGTTGGTTTTGTGCCTATTGCCAATAGAGATAGAACGCAGTCAGAGATTGTTGCCGACTTAAATAAGAAGTTTAAGAAATTTAAAGATGTAAGAGTGTTCTCTATTGAAGAGCAAACTATTTCTGTGGGCATGATGTCTAGAGGTTCTTTACCAGTTCAATTTATTATTCAAAATTTAGACTTTGATAAATTACATGCAGCTATTCCTAAATTTTTAGAAGCCGCTAGAAAAGATAAAACTTTTCAAAACGTAGATGTAAACTTAAAGTTTAATAAACCTGAATTTGATTTAACGATTGATAGAATGCGTGCCCGTGATTTGGGATTAAGCACTGCCGATATCTCTCAGGCTTTACAATCTGCATTTAGTGGTGCTCGTTCTGCTTATTTTATTATGAACGATCGTCAATACGAAGTGATTACCCAAGTAAAAAGAGCTGACAGGTCAAAGCCTACCGATATTAATAGTTTATATATTAGAAATAATAGAGGAGAAAGTATTCCTATTTCAAGTGTGCTTAAGTTAGTGGAAAATAGTAACCCTCCTACATTGTATCATTATAACCGATTTAACTCAGCTACCATTTCAGCTTCCTTAGCGGAAGGTAAAACAATAGGCGATGGTGTTAATACCATGAATAAAATTTCTAAAGAAGTCTTAGATGAGTCTTTTCAAACTTCTTTAAGCGGCCCTTCTAGAGATTTTCAAGAAAGTTCTTCTAATATTTCTTATGCATTATTTTTAGCCTTGATTTTAATTTATTTAGTATTAGCTGCTCAGTTTGAAAGCTTCAAGGATCCTTTTATTATTATGATTACGGTTCCTTTAGCCATAGCAGGTGCATTAATATGTTTGTGGCTGTTTGGACAAACCTTGAATATATTTTCTGAAATTGGTATTATCATGTTAATTGGACTGGTTACCAAGAATGGTATTCTAATTGTAGAATTTGCCAATAAGAAAAGAGAAAAAGGTTTAGCTATTCGTGATGCAGTATTAGAAGCAGCTACCCAACGTTTTAGACCTATCTTAATGACTAGCTTAGCCACTGCCTTAGGTGCATTGCCTATTGCCATTAGCCTTGGTGCTGCCGCTACTAGTCGTAAGCCATTAGGTACGGTGGTAGTGGGCGGTTTATTATTTTCTTTAGTACTAACCTTGTTTGTTATTCCTGCTGTATACACTTATGTTTCTTCGAAGCATAAAAGAGTAATAGACTAAAAGAGTTTGATTGATTAAGTAAGTAAGTAAGTAAGTAAGTAAGTAAGTAAGTAAGTAAGTAAGTAAGTAAGTAAGTAAGTAAGCATGAAACTAAATACCCTATTGTGTTTTTTAATTTTATTAACTGCTTGCACAAGCGGTACTAATGAAAACAAGAATGAAAATAAAAATATAACTAACTGGGCACCTAGTTTTCATAAAGTAGATATAGTCAATCCTATTTTAGTTCCTGACACTAGTAGTCGTTTTTTCTGTCCCTTGCAAAATGCTATCGTTGCTTGGGAAGCCAAAAATGTTTTAAACCCTACAGCACTCGTAAAAGACGGCAAAGTTTATTTATTATACCGTGCACAAGATACTGCCATGACTTCTCGTATAGGGCTTGCCACAAGTGAAGACGGCATTCATTTTAAAAGACAAACGCAACCTATATTTTTTCCGGCTAAAGATAGTTTTGCTATTTATGAAGGAAAGGGCGGCATTGAAGATCCAAGAATTGTAGAAATGCCAGGCGGTGGTTATATTTTAACCTATACAGCCTATGATGGAAAAACAGCTCGTTTATGTTTTGCCACTACTAAGGATTTAATTCATTTTCAAAAACAAGGCCCTGTATTAGCCAATGCTCAATACATTAATACTTGGTCTAAGTCGGGGGCGATTGTTGCTGAGAGAGTGGGTGAAAAAATGATTGCTAAAAAAATTAATAATAAATACTGGATGTATTTTGGAGACACCGACTTATTTATGGCTTACTCCAGCGATTTATTACATTGGGAAGTTTTAGAAAATGAAGAAAGTAAAAAAATGGTATCGGTACTTACGCCAAGACCTGGTTATTTTGATAGTCGTTTAGTTGAGCCAGGTCCATTTGCTTTATATACTGAAAAAGGAATTCTGCTTATATACAATAGTAGCAATGCTGCTAATAACAACGACCCTGCCAGTCCAAAATTTACTTATGCTGCAGCACAAGCTTTATATGATACCGCTGCACCTTATAAGCTAATTAGTAGAGCTGGTAAGCCTTTCATTCAACCTGACAAACCTTATGAATTAAAAGGGGAAGTGAATAATGTATGTTTTGTGGAAGGCTTGGTATATTATAAAACGCAGTGGTA
>JBEGKS010000107.1:0-5083 GCA_041183945.1 Bacteroidota bacterium
GAGAAGGATTACGCGTGTTTGATATTCGCAGATGGAATATTGCAGAAAAGGTAATGAATGGAATACTTTTTGGTAAAGCAATGAACAAAGCTATTTATTATTCACTTCCAAAACCGGCACTTGATGAAAACTCATCTCCAGACTATACTTCTTTTACCTCCTTATTGTCAGTAGTTGGAAATTTCAAGATTATGGACAACCCAAGAGTTTTCAAGTCACATAATTTACTTTGGCCAATTCCTCAAGCCGAGCTGGATGTAAATAAAAATCCTGGGTTTAAACAAAATCCTGGGTATTAATTTTACAGTTTAGGCTTTAAATATTTATTATAGAAGTCATATCTATTATTCGTAAATTCAATAATGACTTCTATAATAAATATTTTTATTTGAATCTTACGTAATATGAAACGACTAATGTTTACCCTTTCTTTTATTTTTTTTACTTTCTTTGCTTCTGCACAGAACAATACAACTTGGTGGAAATTGGCAGACACATCTATGTCTGTAATGGATGGGCAAGCTTGGCAAAGTGAAATAGGCAATGGAACGCAACGTCTTCCTCCTCGTGCAGCAGACTTAGTTCGACAAGCCGTATGGGACTTATCACAACAATCTGCAGGGCTTTCAATTAGATTTATTAGTAATGCACCACAGATAATCATTCGATATAAAATAACTGGACCTTTAAATAAACCGCACGTTCCATCTACTGCAGTTAGCGGCGTAGATCTATATTGCACTGATAGTGATGGTATGTTGCATTGGGCTTCTGGAAAATATAGTTTTAAAGACACTATACAATATGTATTTGACAACCTAAGGCCTAATGATAATTTTCATAAACTAGGTAGGGAGTATCAACTTTTTTTTCCATTATTCAATAATGTTAAAAATTTAGAGATTGGAGTGACTAATGGAAGTCTTTTTAAAATTCAGCCGCATCGGATTGAAAAACCTATAGTCGTATATGGTACTTCCATTGCACATGGTGCATGTGCCAGTCGGCCTGGTATGGCATGGACCAATATATTATCTCGTAAACTTGATCGATCAGTTATTAATTTAGGTTTTGCAGGCAACGGGCGTTTAGAAAATTCCTTAATTGATCTTATCAACGAAATTGATGCTCGAGTTTTTATACTCGATTGTTTACCTAATTTACTTAGTAAGGATATAGATTCAGTAACACTTCAAAAGCGCATTATTGCATCAGTAAAGTTAATTAGATCAAAACATCCACATACGCCAATCTTACTTACGGAACATGCTGGCTATACGGATGGATACATGATTCCAGAGCGTCAAACTTTGTTTGAAGGTGCTAATAAAATATTGAATGTAGCTTTTGAGCAACTTACTAAAGAAAATATCACTAGTATATATTTACTTTCTTTAAAGGAAATAGGGATAGAAGAGGAAGCAATGGTAGATGGCACACATCCAAACGATCTTGGTATGATGCGCTATGCAGAAGCTTATGAGAAAAAACTGCGAGATATATTTAAGGAACCCGTTGGGAAGTTAAAAACTCAAATTCCAATTCGACAACGCCGTACCCCCGCTAACTTTGATTGGGAGGCCCGTCATTATTCAATATTAGCTTTAAACAAAACAGAATCAAATAAAGTATTACTAATAGGCAATTCCATTACCCATAATTGGGGAGGAAAACCCAATATTAAAAGCAATGAGTCCTGGCAAAAATATCTTGCTCCTTATGAAGTCCGAAATTTTGGATTTGGAGCGGACCGTATTGAAAATGTTTTGTGGCGCATTTATCACGATGAATTGGCTGACATTTCACCTGAAAAAATTATAATTAATATTGGCACCAATAACTTACGCGTAAATAGCAATGAAGAAATTTTAGAAGGGCTTCGCTTTTTAGTGCAAATAATAAAAATGCAGCAACCACAAGCCAAAATAACAATGTTGGGGATTTATCCTAGGAGAGAATATATGGATCGCATTGTATTAATTAATAAAGGTATTCGTACGATGACAAAATCTGAAAATGTGAGATTTGCAGACATTGGTAAAGTGTTGTTGCAAGCAGATGGTAAAATTAATGAAGCATTATTTACTGATGGTTTACATCCTAAATCTGCCGGGTATGAAAAATTGGGAGAGAAGTTAGAAGTGATTTTAAAAAATAATTAATGTGTGTTGCCTGAAAAAATTTGCTAATGAAAAAAATATTTTATTGTGGATTATTTGCCTTGATAATAGTTAGTTTATTTTCCTTTCAAGGTCAAGTGATTGAAGTAAAGAGGTTTTATGTTGCCGTGAATGGCAAAGATGCAAACAATGGGTCAATTGATCAGCCTTTTGCTACATTAGAACAAGCAAAGAAAGCAGTGAGAATGGCAAAATATGATAACCCTAATACGCCTATTGAGGTGGTTATCAGAAAGGGCGTTTATTATTTAGAACAAACGCTTGAATTTACCGCTGCAGATTCCGGAACAAAATCAGCACCCATTATTTGGAAATCTGCGGCTGGTGAAAAAGTTGTTTTAAGTGGAGGTAAGCGTTTATCTGGCAATTGGCAAAAATCAACCAATGGAATTTGGTTTATTGATATACCTGAAACCAAAGATTGGAAAAGAGAGGTGAATGTGCCTGAAAAATTTACAAAAAAGCCTGCTTTACCTTGGAACTTTCGGGAACTATTTGTCAATGGTAAAAGAGCCATCCGCGCACGTTATCCAAATGTCAATCAAAATAATCCATACATATATACATCATCAAGTTCACCCAATCAATTGACAATTTCAGAAGGTAAAGTAAAAAAAAGTTGGGGAGCTGAATCGGATGCTCAAATTAATATAGTGCCTCGCTGGCGTTTTTTTAATCAATGGAATGATGTAGTTGGCGTTAACCAAGAAACAGCTACAATAACTATTGGTCCTCGCGAACAACATGGTGAAATAGATAAGGGAAGCTGGTTTTGGATTGAAGGTGTAAAGGAAGAATTAGACATGCCTGGAGAGTGGTATTTAGATCATCAACTTGGCAGATTATTTTATAAACCATTACAAGGGGAGCTGCCCAATAATTCCGAAATTATCGCGCCCTACTTAAATAGAATATTTTATTTAAAGGGTGATATTGAAACTGGGGCCTATGTTAAGAATATATATTTTCAGGGTTTAAACTTTCAACATACCAGTTTTACTTTAGGTCAAATAGAAGCAAGGGTTCACACCGACTGTGCTGTTATGTTTGAGAATACAGAGCATTGTAGCATAACTGATTCTTATTTTGAAAATATTGGTGGCTATGCATTCTGGTTACACCTGGATAGTAAGAACAATATTTTTGATAACAATACGGTGAAAAATTCTGGCGGCGGCGGTGTTCTTTTAACAGGTGCTAGATTATCTTATATGGATGATACAAAAATTTTTACGGCTGGTGAAAAAGCGGCAAAAGTTTTTCCAAGGCTTAATAGAATAACAAGGAATACAGTGGCGCATTGTGGCAAAATAAGATATTATGGTGGTGGCGTTCATATTGATTCAAGGCCAGCATCTATGGCAATGGAACCAGGAAATTATATTGCACATAATCACTTTAGTGACTTATCGCGAAATGGCATATTTGCATTTAGAAATCAGGGTGGAAATGTTGTTGAATTCAATGAAATACATGATTGCATGCAAACTACTATTGATGGCGCTGCGATTCATTTTGCAACGATGAATCGCTTAGCAGCGCCCAATTTTATCATGAATAATTATCTATATGATATTTGGGGATACGAACAATTATTAAATGCAACACCTCGAAGAACATTAGCGAATGGCATATTTCTTGACTGGGCTACGAGTAATACAACCCTAAAGAATAATGTGATTTACAATGCTGGGGATAAAGAAATCAAACCGATAATGGGCAATTGGAATCTTCAGATTGAAAATAATCTTGCTTCAAAAACAAAAATAGAGCCTTTTTTACCACAGGAAATTGGGCCAAAGGGAACCGCTAGTCATACTATTTATAATGAACAACTTAAAAATATTGGTGCTGTCATTACATCAGCTGAAAAAAATAAAATTTTATATAAAGGTAATTGGCAGAATAAACAAATAGCAGGAATGAGAAACCTATTTAAATATAACTGCCAACAAGCTGCACCGGATAGTGCTGCAGAATGTACTTATTTGTTGCCTATAAACGAATCAGGTAAGTACAAACTTTGCTTCATGTATTTCCCGGATGAAAAAAGCGCTTCCAATGCAAAAATCTCCGTTCAATATGCTAGTGGTGTAGAAACTTTAGAGTGGAATTTTAGAAAAGGAGATCCGCTTGGATTTGCAGTGAGGGTGGGTGAATATTATTTTGAGAAAGGGAAGCCTGCAGCAATAAAAATATCTAATGAAAATGCAAATGGTTATATAATTGCTGATGGCGTTGGAATAATTAAACAAGATTAAAATATCATGAAGGCAGATGTTAATATATCCGAGAGGTGGAAAGTGGCAGTTTTACTTTGTTTTGCTTCCTCATTGAATTATATAGACAGAAGTGCGCTTGCGATACTCGCACCTACTATTCAAAAAGAATTGCTTTGGACGGATATCGATTATGCAAATATTACTTCATTATTTGTTTTTAGTTATACAATTATGTATTTCATTAGTGGCCGTATCATTGACTGGATTGGCACAAAAAAAGGGTTCGCTTATTGCGTTGGAACCTGGTCACTAGTAAGTGGCTTACATGCTTTTGCAAATACAGTTGGTCAATTTTCAATTGCCCGCTTTTTTTTAGGAGTTACTGAATCTGGAAATTTCCCGGCTGGTATTAAGTCAATAACAGAATGGTTCCCAATGAAAGAGCGGGCTTTGGCAGTAGGACTATTTAGTGCGGGTTCGGCAATTGGAGCAACTATCGCAGTCCCATTAGTGAGCTTTGCTGCAATTGCATGGGGTTGGCGTATGTCATTTATTATTACGGGTGTTCTAGGATTTATTTGGTTATTATTTTGGTTAAAATATTATTATCTACCGGAGCACAATAAACGAATAACTAAGGAAGAAAAGGAACTTATTTTAAATGATGAAAAAATAATAGAT
>JBEGKS010000108.1:0-5881 GCA_041183945.1 Bacteroidota bacterium
GCATCAAAGTCTTGGATATTGCCTAAGGTAAAATGATGACATAAATGAGCGGCAGGGCAATGGGGATCATTTTCTAGAACATAGGTAATGGCATCATAGTTAGCGGCTGCTTGCAATAACATGCGTCCTAATTGACCCCCTCCTAAAATGCCTAATTTCATTTCAATATCTTTTGGCAAAGATAAGGTTCTTGGACAAGTTTTCATTTTGCACAGCGCTTAAAAGAGATTAAATTTGCTTACTTATTCATCTAGTCATTAATTATTAAGGTACTATGTCAGCACTGCCCATTATTACTGTAAAAGACCTCGTAAAATCCTATGGCGATTTTAAAGCAGTCAAAGGCATAAGCTTTGAGGTAAAAGAAGGGGAGATCTTTGGACTCTTAGGCCCCAATGGTGCAGGCAAGTCTACCACTCTTGAAATTATTGAAACCTTAAGGGAAAAAACAAGTGGTACAGTTATGGTGGGGGGCTTTGATTTAGATAAGTCACCAGAGTCTATCAAAAAAATGATAGGCGTTCAATTACAAACCGCCGGCTTTTATCCTAATTTAAATTTAACAGAGCTTATTCATTTATTTGTGGGTTTATACCAAAATGAAATGGATGCCACAGCGCTTTTGCAAAAAGTGAATTTAGAAGACAAGGCCAAAGCAAAGTTTAAAGAATTAAGTGGGGGACAGAAGCAAAGATTTTCTATTGCCACAACTTTAATCAATAAGCCTAAAATTATATTCTTAGACGAACCTACCACAGGTTTAGACCCTCAAGCAAGAAGAAATTTATGGGACTTAATTAAAGAAATTAGAAACAATGGCACTACAGTAATTATAACCACCCATTATATGGATGAGGCAGAAGTTTTATGTGATAGAGTAGCCATTATTGATATTGGTAAAATAATTGCTATTAATTCACCGAATCTTTTAATTGTTGAGTTGGTAGAAACTGGATTTGACAAATTATACATTTAACGGGAAAGGCTTTAAGAGAAGAATAATTAAGAGCGTAGAAAATCTTGTAGCCTCATAATAGTAGAGCCTATTTAATTATTATAGATAATTGAAAATATATTATTCAAAAACATAAATAAAAAATTAAAATAAATAAAATGGAAGACTTAAAATACCCTATTGGTAAGGTTGAATATTTACCTTTTACAGAAGCGAATAAAAAAGCATGGATTCATGCAATTAAAATAGCGCCAGCCAATTTAGAAATAGCAGTGCAACATTTAGATAAAGCACAGTTAGACACACCCTACAGAGAAGGTGGTTGGACTATTCAACAAGTAATGCACCATATGGCCGATAGTCATATGAATGCTTTTATTCGTTTTAAAATGGCCTTGACAGAAGAAGTACCAGCTATTAAAGCCTATGATGAAAAAGGTTTTGCTAATACGGCCGATTCTTTAAATACACCTATCAATTATTCTACTACAATTTTACATGCTTTACACGCGCGTTGGGTAATGTTATTAGAATCTATGACCGATGAACAGTTTCAAAGAAAATTATTTCATCCGGTTAGAAATGCAGAAGTAAGTTTGTGGGAAATGCTAGCTATTTATTCTTGGCATGGTAAACACCATTTAGCACATATTACGAATTTGTGTAAGCAGAAGGGTTGGTAGTAGTCTTGGTAGTAGTCTTGGTAGTAGTCTTAGTAGTTGTCTTGGTAGTAAGTTTATTAGTAGACTTAGTTTATTTTTTAAACAAGGCTCTGTCCACTTCGGCTACTAGGTATACACTGCCTATAACTAGAATAAGGTCTTTATCAGTGGCTTTTGCTGAAGCTGATTGTAAAGCAATGTTTACATCGCTATAAATATCTCCTTTTAGTCCTATTGCATTTGCTTTTTCTGCAAGCTCCTTAGAAGCAAGTGCTCTAGGTAAATGGGATTGCGTGAAATAGTAATTTGCATTTTTAGGAAGTAATGAAAGTGCTGCATCCACATCTTTATCTTTCACCATTCCTGTCACTATATATAGTTGCTCGAATTTGGTAGTAGCTATTTGATCAAGTAGGGCCTTGATACCATGTTCATTATGGGCTACATCTAAAACAATTCTAGGAGAAGCTTGAATGCATTCCCATCTTCCCATAAAGCCAGTAGAGGCTTTTATTTCAAGTAGGGCATTTTTAATAATTGCACTATTTAATTTCCAACCCATGTCTGCTAATAGTTGACAAGCCACTAAAACACCTTTTAAATTTTTAGCTTGGTATTTTCCTGGTAGGTCGCAGCTAATAGTAAAATTTGCGTCAAATAAAGGCATATTCAATAAATGAATATGTGGTTGACTATAACTAAAGCTGGCGGTATTCCAATTATTTTCAAAAGCATTTAGTTCAATAAAATCTTCACTAAAATAAATGGGTGCATTTTCTAAAGCTGCTTTTTCCATAAATACTAACTTGGTTGCAGCAATACTTTCACTTATGACAATAGGGGTTTCTTTTTTTATAATGCCTGCCTTCTCTGATGCAATGGCTTCAAGTGTATTTCCAAGTAAGGCCATATGATCCCAACCAATATTGGTAATAAGGCTTAGTATAGGATGAATCACATTGGTGCTATCTAGTCTTCCACCAAGTCCTGTTTCAATAATGGCAATATCACAATTTTTAGCAGCAAAATAATCAAATGCCATGCCCACTGTGATTTCAAAAAAGGAAGGTTCAATTTCTTCAATCAAGGGTTTTACTTTTTCTGTAAAGGAACTGACAAACTCTTTGTCACACATTTCTCCATTTACTTTTATTCTTTCTCTAAAATCATATAAATGAGGGGAAGTGTATAATCCTGTTTTATAGCCTGCTTTTTGAAAAATGGCAGCCAGCATATGACTTGTAGAACCTTTTCCATTGGTGCCTGCTACATGAATGGTTTTAAATTTATTTTCAGGATTACCTAAGAAAGAACAAATTAATTGAGTGTTATGTAAATCGTTTTTTATGGCAGCAGCTCCAATACGACTAAACATTGGAAGACGACTATATAAATAGTCAATGGTATTTTGATAATCGATCAAAGCAGTGAAATTAATTATTGATTTTCGAACTTAAACTTTACGGTCACATTAGAAACATGATCTGAGCTGTTGAAACTAATTTTAGTTAAGTATTCCACAATGGCTCTTTTATATTTAGCATCGTTAGAACTAGAGCCTTTTACAATTTGTATAAAACGGCCAACGCCTGAAGGGTTCACCTCAATTTCAGCATATATAGTAGCAGGTTCTACATCTCCATTAAATGAATAGGCCTTGGTCACTCTTCTGTCTCCTTTAGTTACAAAAGGGCCACCAGTTCCTTCATAATTTCTTCCATTAATGCTTCCATTCGCCACACCTTGATCGCCTTTGCCTCCGGCAATGCCTTGGTCTTTTACATTATTATAACTGTCTTGGTTATTACCACCTTTGCCATTACCCCCAGCATATTTTCCCATTAATGCCTTTGGCTTGGGAGCAGGAGGAATGGGTAGGTTTTTAATATTGGTTTTAGCTTTCGAGGATCTGATGGCTTCGTCATTAGGATCGTTGCCACTTGCATTTATCTTAACAGCCTTATTAATAGCTGTTGATTTTACTTTTTTGCTTGAACCTAGTTCTGGTGCTGGGGCTTCTTTGCTTAAGGGGGCAATATCTCCTTGGCCAGTTGTGGTATTGCCTAAATTCACTTCCATATAAGCAGTAGCAGGTGGGATAACAGTTGCAGCAGGTTGTTGCCAATGCATAATAATAAATAAGCAAGACAAGGCTATACATATAACTAAGGTGTAAGCACCTGCCTTTATATTTTTTTCTTGTTCGAAGCTTAATTGCATACAATAAAATTAATGCAAAAATAGATCAAAACCCAAATTTGACATCCTTTAAGATGAATGTATTATGGGTTTAATAGGGCTAGGCCATGTATTAATTATAATACCTGTAATAATAATGCAACCACTCACCACTTGTGCAGTAGAAAAGCTTTCTCCTAAAAAAAACACCGCTTCAATAGAGCTTAATAAAGGAATTAAAGTGCCAAATAAAGCGGCCTTGCCTGCGCCAATTTTTTGAATGGCATTATTCCATATTAAATAAGAGATGGTGGAGTTACCTATGCCTATATAAAGTACTATCCATAATAAATTTGTGTTAAATACAATGGGTTGAACAAAATTTATTTCATAGGCGGCTACTGGTAATAATAAAATAGCACCAATTCCAAATAGAACCAATAAAAAACTATTATTAGAAATGCCTACTGGTTTTTTACGCACAAAAACATTGTATACGCCAAAACAAATACCTGCACCAATCATCCATAAATCGCCAGTACTAATTTGAAAATTTAAAATATTGGCCATTTGACCTTTTGTTAATAAATACACTGTACCAATTAAGCCCAGTATAATGCCTGTGATATTTTTCCAGTGTAATTTTTCATTTACAAAATAGGCAGCTAGTAGTGCCGCCACAATGGGGTGCACGGTGGAGCCAAATAAGGCCATATTAATAGCAGTGGTATAATGGCCTGCTGTATATATTAATGTATTGTAAACGGAGAAACCTATAAGACCCATCCAAAAAAAGTAAGCTTTATTAGCTTTGAAAATGGGCCATTCATTTTTTAAATTTTTATAGGCAAAGGGGAACATGAAAATAGTAGCTATTGTCCATCTCATGAAAGCTAAACTAGCCGGCCCTGCTAAATGAATTGAATAACGAGATACTATAAAATTTCCAGACCAGATAATACTAGAGGTAATGGCAAGTGCTGCTCCTATTTGATTTTGTCTTCTCAATGGTGTGCAAAGTTTTGGGTAAAATCGCCTTTAATTCTTTCAATAGGAGGGTTGTAGTAACCAAATTGTAAGAGAGGGAATTCTTCTTTAATTAATTCCATCATTTGTTTAACCCCCATAATTTCTCCCATATCGGTCACACCAATTTTGCCTAAATACCAATCGGGATCAATATTAAAATTACGCCACTGAATCATTTTTAAATCGGTGTCTCTGATAAATTTTCTTAAGGCTTCATATTCTGCAACACTATCTGTCATGCCAGGAAAAACAAAATAATTAATACTCGTCCATTTACCAGCTGCCGACATCACACGCACACTTTCTTTAATGTCCGCAAAAGTATAATTGTTAGGACGGTAGTAGGCGTTGTAAATATTTTCACGAACAGAATTTGTACTTACTCTTAAACTATCTAAGCCGGCTTCTGCTAATATTTTCACAGCCACCGGATTTGAACCATTGGAATTAATATTAATACTGCCTTTGTCGGTATGCTTTCTTATTTCAATAATGGATTCTTTAATAGTCTCCCACATTAATAAGGGTTCACCTTCACAGCCTTGTCCAAAACTTACAATAGGAAAAGGGGCTGTCATTAAATGGGGCACGGTGTATTCTACTACTTCTGCGGCGGTGGGTTTAAAACTCAATCGCTCTTGATTCGAAAAAATTTCTTCTTCAATAGGTTGAAATGAAATACAACCAATACAATTCGCATTACAAGCGGGGGATATAGGAATAGGACATTCCCATCTGTCCATGGCAAAATTTCTGGCAGCAGGACAATGATAAGTCATGCAACAATTTTCCATTAAATGTTTTACCAATCTATTTTGACTATAGGTTTCTAATAATTTACTTGTTCCTTTTTCAATTATTTTTTGATCATAGCCCTCACAATCTTGTCTAATATCTTTTTCTATTCTTACAGCGGGCACATAATTTTTTCCATCCTGCCAACCCACAGCAGTATAACAAAATAAAGGAAGCGTGGGCGCATTGGGTAAGGTTTCATAAGCCGCCACGTATAATCCTGTATGTGCTGGAGGAATAAAGGCAGCTACTGCCCAACCTT
>JBEGKS010000109.1:0-5064 GCA_041183945.1 Bacteroidota bacterium
GATGAAGTTGTATAGACACTGTTCCTGTTACTTGTTCTTGTGTACTTGTAAAATAAGCTTCCATATCACGCATTACCGGATCTAGTATTTGACCCTCATGCAACCAGTTGCCATAGAACTGCGCAAGTTGGTCTTTCCATGATAATTGCCATTTTGTTAAAACATGTTTTTCTAAAGCATGGTGTGCTTTTAAAATAACCATGGGCCCTGCAGCTTCAAAACCCACACGGCCTTTAATACCAATAATGGTATCACCCACATGAATATCTCTACCAATACCATAAGCTGATGCTATCGATTGTATATACTGAATGGCTTCAGTAGGATGACTAAAGGTTTTTTGATTCACCGATTTAATTTCTCCTTTTTCAAAACCAATCACCATTTCTTCTTCTTGCCCTTGCTTGGTCATAGGCGTTGGCCATGCCGTTTCAGGCAAAATACCTTTCGACTCTAAGGTTTCTTTACCTCCCACACTTGTGCCCCATAAACCTTTATTAATAGAGTAGGCTGCTTTTTCAAAATTCATTTGCACACCTTTCTGTTTTAAATAAGTAATTTCTGCTTCTCTACTTAATTGTAAATCACGAATAGGCGTTAAAATTTCAACACCTGGAATCATAATTTGAAAAATCATATCAAAACGCACTTGATCATTGCCAGCACCAGTACTTCCGTGTGCTACTTTATTTGCTCCTAATTTTTTCACATGTGCAGCAATATGCAAGGCCTGGCTTAAACGCTCTGCACTTACACTTAAAGGATAGGTATTGTTTTTTAAAACATTACCATAAATTAAGTACTTAATAATACTATCATAATAGCCTTTCACCGCGTCCACAGTGGTATGTGTTTTCACACCTAAGGCATAAGCATGTGCTTCAATTTTTTTTAATTCTTCTTCACTAAAGCCACCCGTATTCACTACTACACTATGTACTTCTAAACCTTTTTCTTCGGTTAAATATTTAACACAGTATGTGGTGTCTAATCCGCCGCTAAAACCTAAAACTACTTTTTCCATTTTCTTAATTATTTTCTAAACCAGTTTAATAATTTGCTTTGCTTTATTTTCATAAAGCGTTCGTATAATTTTGGATTGTTAGTGAACTCCGCCGCCGCTTCTTTTATTTCCTCTTCTTGCATAGGCTCATATAACATGGCTGTACACATACAATTTTTTCGTTCCTTACTCATTAAAATATCATAATTCACACAGCTCTTGCAACCTGCCCAAAATTCTTCATCATCGGTAAGTTCACTATAGGTAACAGGCTCATAGCCTAGCTCACTATTAATTTTCATTACCGCTAAACCGGTGGTTAATCCAAATATTTTAGCATTAGGATATTTCTCTCTCGACAATTGAAAAATAGTTTGCTTAATTTTTTTAGCAATCCCTGTTTTACGAAAAGCAGGGGCTACAATTAAACCACTATTGGCAACAAACTGTCCATGCTGCCAAGCCTCGATATAACAAAAGCCTACCCAAGTACCGTCTTCGGTATAGGCAATCACCGATTTACCTTCGTTAATTTTTGCAGCCACATAGTCTGGGCTTCGCTTAGCGATACCTGTACCACGCGCTTTAGCCGAAGAAGCCATTTCATCTGTAATGGCATTTGCAAAAGATGTATCGCCACTATGGGCAACACGTACTATTATTTTCTGTTCCAATTAGCTTTAAAATTTAGGAAAGTAGAATGCTGGCGTAAATTGAATTCTTTGTTGGGGTTTTTCCACTGATAGGGGCAAGGGCCAATTGCTCGTCCTATCAGAATCCACGTCGGCTCGGTCCATTCAATACAGGAACTGGTGCATTGTAAGCACTAGTCAATAAAATATGTATTTGTTCCTGTTTCATTATAAGCTTCCTTTTGTATAGGATTGAGAGCGTAAAAATAGATAATAAAATAGACAATAAGGCCTCACTAGGCCTATAATTTGCTTATGAAGCCCAAGATGGGCCAATATAAGCGTGAAAATGAATGAGTGTTAGTTTTTTATAGACAAGTAGAGTCGTATTTTTGTTGCTCATTCAAGTAAAAAAATATTTATGAAAATTCAAATTGGAACAAGTTTAGTAATGGCCTCTTTAGTGCTTTTATCATGTGGTCAATCAAATGATAAAGCCAATACAAATAGTACAGATACCAGTCAAGTAGCCACCATGGATACTACTTTAGAAAAAACGTATGCAGTCGAATTAGTGAATAATAAAAAAGACCCTAGTTGTGGCATGCCTGTTACTGCAGGCATTAGTGATACAGCACATTACGAAAAACTAGTTTTAGGATTTTGTTCTACAGAGTGTAAGAATGAATTTTTGAAAAATCCTAAAGCCAATATAGCCGCAGCAGAACTTAAATAATTTTTGACCAACAAAATAGGTAAGAAAATAGTTAGCAAAAGAAATAGATCATTTCTTTCTATAATTACTAGCTTACTAGCTGAATAAATAAGCAATATCATCTTTGGTTAAAGATTTTACAAATCCAACTTCATCGGAAATTAATTCTTTAGCCAAAGATCTTTTTCTCTCTTGTAATTTTAATATTTTATCCTCTACCGTATCGTTACAAATCATACGATACGCGAATATATTTTTAGTTTGCCCAATTCGATGCGTTCTATCAATGGCTTGTTGCTCCACCGCAGGGTTCCACCAAGGATCCACTATATATACATAATCGGCAGCCGTTAAATTTAAACCTACTCCACCCGCTTTTAAAGAAATTAAGAACACTCTACAATTATCATCGTTTTGGAAACGCTCAATAGCGCGTTCTCTTTCTTGAATGGTACTACTACCATCAAAATATTCATGGTCAATGCCTAGTTTTTTCAACTGCTCTTTAATTAAAGCAAGCATACCTAAAAATTGCGAGAACACCAAGGCCTTGTGACCACCAATGTTTTCAGCTATTTCACGGGTTAACTCTTCTAATTTTACCGATTCATTAGGATAAGCTTCATCTTTTAATATAGCAGGGCTATCGCAAATTTGTCTCAGCTTCATTAAGCCTTGTAAAATAGAAAGCTGTGATTTTTGAATACCTTTTTCTTCTACCAAACCAATGAGTTTATCGCGGTAGTCGTTTCTATAAGCCTCATAAATTTTTCTTTGTGCATCTCCCATTTCACAGTACAATACCATTTCTTGTTTTTCTGGCAAGTCCTTGGCTACTTGTTCCTTGGTTCTTCTTAATATAAAAGGGAATACAAATTTTCTCAAATGTTCTTTTTGCTCCTGCTCGTCAAACTTATCAATAGGCATAGAGAAATTATGCTTGAAATATTCCACTGTACCCAACATACCTGGGTTCAAGAAATTCATCTGTGCATAAATATCAAATGTATTATTCTGTAATGGCGTACCACTTAAACATAATTTATTAGTGGCTTTTAATAAACAAGCAGCCTTCGTTACTTTAGAAGCTGGATTTTTAATGGCCTGGCTTTCATCTAATATCACATAATCAAAATCTACTTCCACAAACATTTTAATATCACTTCTTAAAGTACCATAAGTAGTAATGATGACTTCAATTTTATTATCATGAAATAATGCTTTCTTTCTGGTGCCACCATGATGAATATGATAAGTTAAACTAGGGGTGAATTTTTTTAACTCGTTCTGCCAGTTAAATAGTAGCGTAGTTGGACAAACCACCAAGGCTACTAATTTGCCATTCTTTTCTTTTAAATGCTGTAAGAAAGATAAGGTTTGAATGGTTTTACCTAGTCCCATGTCATCGGCTAAGATCCCACCCCACTGTACATCGTGTAAATAATTCAACCACTGAAAGCCACTTATTTGATAAGGTCTTAAAATAGGCATTAAATGTGAAGGTGGTGTAACGTCTGCAATGGCATAACGCTCTCTAATTTTTTCATACTTACCTTCTAATTGGAAAATAAGTTCTTCTTCATCTCTTTGTTGATACAATTCATCTAATATAGAGAAGTGATACTTACTTAATTTAAGTGTATCGGCCTTGCCCTCACCCACTTTAAACAATAAAGAATATTTATTCAACCATTTTTCTGGTAGCACTCCTAAACTACCATCTTTCAACGGCACAAATTGTTGTTTGTTTGACAACATGGTTTTTATATCTTGTATAGACACTTTTTGTTCTCCGAAAGATATTTCCACCTTCGCATCGAACCAGTCGGTATTGCTACTAATATATAAACGCGTAGAAGGCTTCGCGGTATTATACTTAAATTGTTTTAAGTACTCCGTTCCAAATAAAGGAATTTGTTTTTCTCTTAGGGTATCTATAAATAAGAAGAACCAGTTATTTTTTAATACTTCAGCGCCTTTTAAAGCAAGCACATTGCCCTCGTTCGGACGAATAAAGCCAGAATGCAATTGCTCAATGATATTCATTAATTGTCTCTCTGCTGCAAGGTCTCTTTCAAGTATTACAATCTTGTCCCCTACTTGTTGAATAACTGAAGGACCATCTTCCTTAGTAACAACAATATCTTTATAAGCGAATAAGGGCTCAAAGAATAAGTAGTCCCCGTTTTCTTTTAATAAAATTTGAAGTTGCGGCTTAACCCCTTTCATTTTCTCCTGTGTAACATTGTCTAATGATACCTGATACTGTTTAGAAAGTGGAAGTAAAGTGCTTTGTAAATAATTTGGCCATTTGTCTAAAGTAATTTCATGAAAGCCCGCTGGCATAAATTTTTCTACCCATAATAAATCGGCTCTTTGTTTCCATACAAAAAACTGATGATGGTATTGAAATATATAATTAGACTTCGCGTGGTTGTCTTCAAGAGGAATTTTTCCTTCGGGTAAACTTACATGTGCATACACAATATATCTATCCTCTTCCTTCTCTACCCTAAAGCCTGGCTGAATGGTATTAAATACTAATTCTGCCTTCTGCATGTTGGCCGTTGTAAAGGGTTTATTATGCGGTAAGTAAAAGCTAAAAGGATGCTCCGATAAATCTCTCCACACTTTTTCTATTTTAGGATGCAAGTATTCTTGCATGAGTTCCTTGGTCTCATCGGGTAAACTTTCTTCATCGGTATGCACTATGT
>JBEGKS010000110.1:0-5009 GCA_041183945.1 Bacteroidota bacterium
TCTTTTTCCTTTGACTCTAAATGTTTTTCTACTAGGGCAATATGCTTATCTGTAATAGCTTGAATTTCATCTTCCGCGCCTTTGCAAATATCTTCACTCAAGCCTTCTTTTTGTAATTTCTTTACTTGCTCAATATGATCGCGTCTAATATTACGAATAGACACCTTACTTACTTCTCCTTCTGCACTTGCCTTTTTAAATAATTCTTTTCTTCTTTCTTCTGTTAAAGGAGGCGTGAATAATCTTATTTGTACACCATCGTTTTGCGGCGTGATACCAATATTAGCAGCCATGATGGCTCTTTCAATTAAGGCCAACATATTTTTTTCCCAGGGTTGAATACTTAGGGTTCTACTATCTAATACCTGCACATTACCCACCTGACTAATAGGTGTTGGTGTGCCATAATAGTCGACATTGATACCCTCTAAAATAGAAGGAGAAGCCTTGCCCGCTCTAATTTTAGAAATCTCAATTTCTAAATGATTAATGGCCTTTTTCATCCCTGCTTCGGCATTACCGGTAACTTTCTTTAATTCTTCTGACATACTAATTCATTGAGGCTACAAAGCTAATAAATCCTAGCTATTGTTGATAAGTCTTTTTTTGGGCTTTTTCTTAAATTTTCAGTGCAAATTAGCCTACGAATTCTATCTTTGCCCTCAACCCTATAGCTATGAATAAATCTACTGCAGAATTAACAAAGATTGCCTCTCAAATTAGAAGAGATATTGTAAGAATGGTGCATGCACAACAAAGTGGCCACCCAGGTGGTTCTTTAGGCTGTGCCGATTTCTTAACGGCGCTTTATTTTAAAGTTATGAAAATTGATACCAACTTTTCAATGGATGGCATCAATGAAGATCTTTTCTTTTTATCGAATGGTCATATCTCTCCTGTTTTTTATTCTGTATTAGCAAGGTCAGGTTATTTTGATGTAAAAGAATTAGCCAGTTTTAGAAAAATTAATTCAAGACTACAAGGTCATCCTACTACGCATGAAAAATTACCAGGCATAAGAATTGCCAGTGGTTCTTTAGGACAAGGATTAAGCGTTGCTATTGGTGCCGCCTTAACTAAAAAATACAATAAAGACAATCGTACTATTTATAGCCTTCATGGTGATGGTGAATTACAAGAAGGACAAATTTGGGAAGCAGTGATGTTTGCTGCACATAATAAAGTAGATAATTTAATAGCTACAGTGGATGTGAATGGCCAACAAATTGATGGCCCATTAAGTAAAGTATTGTCACTAGATAGTTTAGAAGATAAATTCAAAGCCTTTCATTGGACCGTTTTACATATGGACGGACATGATATGGAAAATATAGTAGCTACACTGGATAAAGCTAAATCCCTAACAGGACAAGGCAAGCCTATTTGCATTTTAATGAAAACTGAAATGGGTAAGGGCGTTGACTTTATGGAAGGCAGTCATGAGTGGCATGGTATTGCACCTAACGATGAGCAACTTACAAAAGCATTAGGGCAATTAGAAGAAACCCTCGGAGACTATTAATTATAGAAATTTTATAGAATATAAATTTCTATAATTAATCTCTTTTTGATTTTTTTTAGTTTCTCCTATCAAGATAAATTAAGTATAATTTATCTTGTCATTTTTTTAGCTAGTTTATTTTTTCGAAAAGACGTGCTGAGGCCTTGCGCGCTGGAATCCATCCTGCAGCAACCGCAATGACAACCACTAAAAGTATAATGGCTATATAATCTTCTGCCATAGGTTTAACAGGATAATAATCTATTACAAAAGAATTACCTCCCAATTTTATAAGATGAAATTTATTTTGAATAAAGCAAAATAAACTGGCCAAACCCCCTCCAATAAAGGCGCCCATAAAGGCCATGATGCCCGAAAGCATTAAAAATATTTTTTGAATATCCCAAGGCCTAGCACCCATGGCATGTAGCACATGAATGTCTTTTTGTTTTTCTAAAACAAGCATGGTTAAAGCCCCTACTAAATTAAAAGAAGCCACTATCATAATTAAAGCAAGTATGGCAAAGATGATCCACTTTTCCATTTGCATAATTTTATAGAGATCGGCATTTTGTTGATACTTATCTTTTACTTGAAAATTATTTCCTAATTGTTTTTGAATAGTGTTCATGACATCCGTTAATTTCTCAGGCAGGACCGAAATTTCAATTGCAGAATATTGTTTTGAATCTAAATCAAATAAATACTGCGCAAAAGGATAATTGGTAAAAACATACTGGTCGTCAAATTCTTGTTGCACTGAAAAGGCACCGCCTTGCACTGCAGTTAAATTATTCAATTGATTGATATTCGTAAACCCTTTGCCAGACCTATTTACCGCAAATAATTGTAAAGTGTCACCAATAAAAGAACGAAACAAGCCCAGCTTCTGTTCCACACCAATGCCTAATAATAAAATGGGATTTTCCATATTGCCCATTACATATTGGCCTCGCTTCATATACTTAGCGACATTATTTATTTTGCTATAATTTCTATCCACACCCTTCACAAGCACCACCGCTTGCAAATCGCCTTTCACAAGAAGGGCTCTACTTTCTACAACCTTACTTACAGCCTTCACCCCTTCTATGTTTTTTATTTTTTCAATAGGAGCATCTTGCATGCTAAAAAATTTACCCTGCACAGGGGTCAAGCGTACATCGGCATAAAAGTCGGCGTATAAACCTTTGACTACTTCTGTAAATCCATTGGAAACACTAAGTACAATAATGAGAGCAGCAGTGCCTACTGCAATGGCTACAACACTTACCCAAGCAATCATTTGAATTGCTTGAAAATTATATTTTCCTCTAAAATAACGCCATGCAAATAAAAAATGCACTTATAAATTTTTTAGAATCTCATCCATTTTAAAAACATAATCCAAAGTATCGTCCAAGTAAAATTGCAATACAGGAATGCGTCTTAATTGATGCTTCATGGTATCAGAAAGATGCTTTTTGATTTCCCATGCCTGTGATTGAATTTTCTTAAAAGAGGCCTCTGTATCCTTTACCTGAAATAAACTCAAATAAATTCTAGCCTCTAATAAATCGGGGGTCACTTTTACCGAGGAAATGGAAATCATCCCCCCCTGTAAATTAGTAAGCCCTAATTTTAAAAAAATATCGTTAAGGGCGCTCTGAATAGCCCCGGCCACCTGTTTTTGTCTTTTTCCTTCTTCCATAATCAAAATCGTTGATTCGCTGTAAAATTAGTTACTTTGCTGATTATTCTGAGGGAATAATTCTGAATATGAAGAAATTTATTCGCATCATAAGTTATATCAGAGAATACAAGGCCTATATGGCTTGGTATAGCCTATTTATTACCTTATCTATACTCTTTGGCTTGTTTTCCTTGGGTATGCTCATGCCCTTTATGGACCTTATATTTGGAAGCAGCGAATTAACTGGTGTTGTCAAAACCGCAAACGCAGCTAACGGATCTGCGAATATCAAAGAAATTATTTATGGCTTTTTACAAAACAGCATAGCGAGGCATGGAAAAGTAACCGCCCTAGGCTGGATTTGTTTGGCTATTGTCATTACCATTTTCTTAAAGAATCTCTTTCTTTATTTATCTTATTATTTTTTAGCCCCTATAAGAAATGGAGTAACGCGTAAATATTCCAGACTCTTGTATGAAAAAATATTACAATTACCTATTGGTTATTTTACAGAACAACGCAAGGGAGATATCTTAAGCAGATCCTCCAATGATATTACTGAATTAGAAAATTCTGTGATTGGCGCCTTAGAAGGTTTAATTAAAGAGCCTTTAAATATTATAGGTATACTTATTTTCTTATTTATTATAAGTGCAAAACTTACTTTGTTTGTTTTTATATTATTGCCCCTAGCAGGACTTATTGTAGGGCGCATTGGTAGGAGTTTAAAAAAACATACCAATAAAGCACAAGTTAAATGGGGTGAGATTTTATCTCAGATGGAAGAAACATTAACAGGCTTAAGAATTATCAAAGCTTTTAATGCAGAAGGTAGAGTGAAAAAACAATTTTTTGGAATGGTGGATGAGATTTTCCATATCAAAAATAAAATACTGAATAGACGCGACTTAGCCTCTCCTATTTCTGAAACTTTAGGTGTAATTATTTTATGTGGAGTATTATGGTTTGGAGGTCAATTGGTTTTAAGTGGTGAAATTCTGAATGGTGGCTCCTTTATTGCTTATGTAGCTCTGTTCTCTCAAATTATTAATCCTTCTAAAGCCTTATCCCAAGCAGCTTACAATGTTACTAGAGGCAATGCCACTTTGGATAGGTTAAATGAAATTTTAGAAGCACCTTTAACAGTAGAAGAGCCTACTAGCCCCATTCAAATTACTGAATTTAAGCAGTCTATTCAATTTGAGAATGTTCAATTCTTATACCAAGACACTTCCATATTAAAAAATATTAACCTAAGCATTGAAAAAGGAAAATCGGTTGCACTTGTGGGTTCTTCTGGTGCAGGTAAAAGTACCTTGGCCGATTTAGTACCACGCTTTCACGATGTAAGTGCAGGTAATTTATATATTGATGGAAAAAATATTAAAGACTATAGTTTACATAGTTTAAGAAGTTTAATAAGCATTGTTACCCAAGAGCCTATTTTATTTAATGATACCATCGCAGCCAACATTGCCCTAGGCAAGCCCGATGCAACCGAGGCTGAAATTATGGAAGCTGCTAAAATTGCCAATGCTTATGATTTTATTATTAAAAAAGAAGCTGGCTTTCAAAGCATGATTGGTGATAGAGGTAGCAAACTAAGTGGTGGCGAGCGTCAGCGCTTAACCATTGCCCGTGCGGTATTAAAGAACCCTCCTATTTTAATTTTAGATGAAGCTACATCTGCACTTGATACTGAAAGCGAAAAGTTAGTACAAGAAGCCATTAATAATATGATGCAAAATAGAACCTCTATTGTTATTGCACATCGTTTATCTACCATTCGTCACGCAGATGAGATTATTGTTTTACAAAAAGGAGATATTGTTGAAA
>JBEGKS010000111.1:0-4995 GCA_041183945.1 Bacteroidota bacterium
CCTGCTAACATATCGGCGCCTTCAAATTTTTCAAAAATAACATTGCACATTTCACTTTTAATAAAATCTCTCACATAAGGGAAGGATAAAACCTTTCTATTATCACAATAAATAGGACTTTTCCAGCCACTTGCCCATGTAAATGGATTATTTGGGCTTAATTTTACAGCACCTACTTGAAGTAGTTTTTCGGCAACGGCTTTCTGATTTGTCATGGGTATCATTTCTTGCTGCAAATTTAAAGTCAAATTGCTAGATTCACTTCAGGATTTACTAAATACTATACACATTTTTATGCCCATACAAGTAATAGCAGCAGGCGGCCTTCTAACCAATGCGCAAGGTGAAATATTATGGATATTTAGAAGAGGTTTCTGGGATTTACCCAAGGGAAAATTAGACGAAGGTGAAACCATACAATCTTGTGCCATTAGAGAAGTAGAGGAAGAAACGGGCATTCGTAATATCAAATTACATGAACTCTTAAAATTTACGAATCATTTATATTTTGATAAATACTTGCAAGAGGAAGTAGTTAAACGTACTTATTGGTTTCATATGACAATTGCAGATATGCAAGTAGGTAGTCCTCAAACTACAGAAGATATAGAAAAAATTGAATGGCATTCATTAGCGACGGCTAAAAAATGTTTAGAACAAACATATCCAACTATACTGGAAGTAATAGAAGCGTACAGGTTAAAAATTAATCAGTAATCTATTTTAGAGAACGCGTATAATTTAGAGAACGCGTATGATTTAAAGAAAGCGTATAATTTTATAGAACGCGTATGATTTTTCAATCTTTAAAATGCTAGCTTTTATTTTTTCAAACTTTTAATAACCGCTTCTGGTAAGAAAGGAGAAGCATCTCCTCCGTTTCTAATAATATCTCTAACAATGGTAGAGGCTACTGAAGTATATTTAGGTTCTCCTGTTAAAAAAATAGTTTCAATATGTCTATCCATGGTGCGATTGGCATCGGCAATGGTTTTCTCATATTCAAAATCGCTTACATAGCGAATGCCTCTTAAAATAAAATTTGCGCCAATAGATTGACAAAACTTAACAGTCAATCCATCATAAATGGCCACTTCTACCTGTGGTTGGTCTTTATAAATTTCTTCAAACCATTGTTTTCTTTGGTCTGCTGTAAACATAGGATCTTTAGAGGCGTTGATACCAATACCAACAACCACTTTATCAAATAAGGGTAAGGATCTATCAATAATATCGATATGACCTAATGTTACAGGATCAAAAGTTCCAGGAAATAAGCAGATTCTTTGCATGGCTTAAAAGTAATAAAATTCTTATTACAAAAATAATTAAGCAGGATTTGATCTGCCTGTAAGTAAGTATAAACAAGCCATTCTAACGGCTACCCCATTTTCTACTTGGTCTAAAATGATAGAGTGTGGGCTATCTGCCACATTACTATCTATTTCGACACCTCTATTAATTGGGCCAGGGTGCATAATGACTATTTCCTTATTAAGCTTATCTAGTCTATTTTTCGTGATGCCATATGCTAGGTTATATTCTCTTAAAGAAGAGAATAAAGGCTGATTTTGCCTCTCTAATTGAATTCTAAGCACATTGGCTACATCACACCAAGCTAGGGCTTTGTCGATATTGTATTCCACTTGCACATCCATGGCTTTTTGCAAATAAGTAGGTATTAAAGTAGGTGGCCCTGAAACCATTACTTCTGCACCCATTTTTTTGAGTAAATAAATATTACTTAAAGCAACCCTGCTATGCATGATATCTCCGATGATGGCCACTTTTAAACCCGCTAATTTTCCTGTTTTTTCTTGCATGGAAAAAGCGTCTAGTAAAGCCTGTGTAGGATGTTCATTAATTCCATCTCCTGCATTGATAATGGCTGCGTCTATATGTTTAGCTAAATAATGTGGAGCTCCTGAAGCACTATGGCGCATGACCACCATATCCACTTTCATGCTAAGAATGTTATTGACTGTATCAAGCAATGTTTCACCTTTGGCTGCAGAAGAACTTGAAACAGTGAAATTCACAACGTCCGCAGACAGGCGTTTTTCAGCTAGTTCGAAGGAAATTCTCGTTCTTGTTGAATTCTCGTAAAAAAGATTCACAATAGTAACGTCTCTTAAAGTGGGAACTTTTTTAACGGGTCTTTGTAAAACTTCTTTGAATTGAGTAGCGGTAGATAAAATAAGTTGGATATCCTCAGTTTTGAGGTCCTTGATACCAAGAAGATGTTTGGTAGTTAGTGCCATTAAAAAACAAAATTAGTATAAATTTTTCTAATCAACCAATAAAATAACGTCATCCACCCCATCATTCTCTTTCCATCTTACTTTTACCTTATAAGGACTGCTATCTACCATTTCCTTACCAGTGAAGTCGGGTTGAATGGGTAATTCCCTACTGGGCTTGCGGTCTACTAGAACACAAAGGCTCACTTTAGAGGGTCTTCCGAAAGAAAGTAAGGCGTCTAGGGCCGCTCTAATGGTACGGCCTGTAAATAATACATCGTCTATTAAAATCACCGTTTTGCCCTCAATACTGAAGGGTAAGTCGGTGGCCTTTGCCAAATGTAAATCTCGTCTAACATCGTCTCTATAAAAGGTAATGTCCAATTTACCATATTGAACTTTGTCTGCTGGTAGCTCTTGGTGCAAGGCTGCAACAATACGGTCACTTAAATAAACGCCTCTAGGTTGTAAACCAACAATGACTGCATTGGTTAAACCAGGATACGTTTCTAAAATCTGATGGGCCAGTCTTTTTACAATACTGGGAAGCTGTTGCTCACTAATAAGCGTCATGCTATAAAATTTTAATAAAATTACACCCTTTTCTTGAATTTTAAAGGGAGGAAACAATTCCCTTTGTATTTTGCAGTCATGGTGGGCATTCAACATCTTAAACTAGTCCAATTTAGAAATTACGTTCAAAAGCAATTTGAATTCACGCATCGTATTGTGGGTATTGTGGGTAGTAATGGAACGGGCAAGACCAATGTCTTGGATGCACTTTATTATTTATCCTTTACTAAAAGTTATTTTAACAGACCCGATGCGCAAAATGTACACCATGCTTATGAGGGTATGCGTATAGAAGGAAATTATACAATTAATAAAACAGAAGTACCTATTACTTGTATTATTAGAGAAACATTAAAAAAGGAATTTTATTTTGATGAAATTATATACACGAAATTATCTCAACACTTAGGAAAAATTCCTTGCGTGATGATCGCCCCCGACGATGTTCAAATAATTACAGGCAGTAGCGATGAGCGTAGAAAATTAATGGATAGTTTGCTTTGTCAGATTTATCCAGACTATTTAAAATATTTAATTCAGTATAATAAAATTTTACAGCAAAGAAATAGTTTATTGAAGCAAGCAGCAGAAATGGGAAGTATTGACCCTATTTTACTTGAAACATTGAATAGACAATTAATAGAAAATGGCATACCTATTTATACTTATAGAAAACAATTATTAGACGACTTGCTTCCAGAAATATTGGTTTTGTATAATCATCTAGCAAAGAATAATGATAAAATTCATATTGAATATGAGTCTAAGCTTCATACCAATTCTTTTAATGACTTATTAGATGATGCTTATGCAAAAGATAGTGTACTACAAAGAACCACGGTAGGTATTCATAAAGATGATTTAATTATAACTATTCAAGGACAACCTTTTAAGCAAGAAGCTTCACAGGGACAAAGAAAAAGTTTATTATTCGCTATTCGACTCGCAGAATGGGAATGTATTAAAAGACATAAAGGCTTCTCGCCTATTTTATTAATGGATGATATTTTTGAGAAATTAGACGAGCAAAGAATGATTCAGCTATTAGACTGGGTAAGCCATTCAACAGACGGTCAAGTCTTTATAACCGATACCCACAAGGATCGTATGGATAATTTATTAGGGAAATATTTAGCCGATTATCAGTTGATAGAACTATAATAAGCAGTAAATTGTGCCTTCTATGGGAACATTTAAATTAGGCGAAGCACTTAAGAACTTTGTACAAGGAAGCAAATTAAAAAATGGCATCAGGTCTGCTCAAATAGAAGACGTATGGCTAGAGATAATGGGTGTGACCATTGCAAAGTACACCGATAAAATATACATCTTTAATCAAAAATTATTTATACAAACAAGTGTAGGCCCTTTGAAAAACGAATTAGGTTTTCAGAAATTACAAATTATAGAAAGGGTGAATGAGAAGATGGGTGAAAATACAGTCACAGAAGTAATTATCAAATAAGTTTTACTTTGCTAAGTAATCGATGTAGCTTGTTTTTTGCATAATGGTAGAACCATTCATGACAACTAAACTTGGCCAAACGCGGGCTGCTGTTTTAAGCATAGTAATATCCCCTATTAAAATATTTTCTTTGGATAAAAATTGTTGAGCACCTGCTTTATCAGCTGTTACAATATACACTAGTTTATATTTCTTGTGCAAAGAAGCGACTAAGTTTTCCCAAGGAACATTGGCTTCAATCTTGCCTGCTAAAACTAATACATAAGGAATTTCAGTGGCAAATAAAGCCTGAGTAGTATCTATCCCATTTAGATTCGTAATTTCAAAATCTACAATGGCAGGAACTAATCCATTGCCTTTACTCACTACTAGTTCTTTTCTATTTTTATATACATAGGTAGAATCAAAATTCTCAGGGAAATGATTGGCATCAAAAAAGTAATCCTTGCCGTCTTTCTCGAATTCCATTTGAATGGAAACACTGTCTTTGATAGCGCCATCAGGTTGTTTCATTTTTTCTACAATATCATTACCTGCTTTATAAGGCAAGCAGTCTATAAAGGGTAAATGATCTAAAACATAATATTGCCCGTAGCCAACGCTTGTTGTAGCTAACAGTAAAACAAAAATGCCTAAATACTTATGGGTATTGGACTTGGCTTTTTTATGATTTATTAGTAAAATAACAATGGACACTAAAAGCACAATGTCTTTAAT
>JBEGKS010000112.1:0-6752 GCA_041183945.1 Bacteroidota bacterium
TAAGCCCTTTAAAAACATAGTCTCATAATTAAACCCAGAAAATTCTAAGCCCCCTTGCGGATGCGTATAAATTTGATTGGCCACATTCGCTATCCAGTATCCTTTTTGGGTAATGGTTTCGCCGTAA
Source organism: Bacteroidota bacterium (assembly GCA_041183945.1). Taxonomy (GTDB): domain Bacteria; phylum Bacteroidota; class Bacteroidia; order Chitinophagales; family Chitinophagaceae; genus Sediminibacterium. The sequence continues at coordinate 128 of JBEGKS010000112.1, forward strand.
GCAAAAATAAATTTTTTGGATTTTGTGCACACTTAATATATATACCTTTTATGGCTGAATCCTTTTTTGCATTTTGAATTAAACCAATTAATTGAGTCAAACTTGGAGACTTACCATTTCTTTTTCTCATAATTTCAGAAAAGGGATCTGACTTTGTTTGCTCTTCAAAATTTTCTGCAATATCAATGACTAATACAGAATTAGAAGCTGTAACTTTTTGTTCTTCTTTTGAAAAACCAGCAGCAATAGATACTAATAACACGATACCTAATAAACTAAAAATAATAAGTGCTAATAAAGAAGCAAAAAAGGTCTTAAAAAACTGTTTCATATGTATTGAATAAAAATAGAAGCATTTAAAATAGGGAGGCGCTGTAAAATTATGGATATTTGAGCTACTTTAAGAATCCTTCTTATGAACAATGTATACCTTTTGATAGGTGGTAATATGGGCGAGCGAATGGCAAACTTAGCTGCTGCAAGAGCTAGAATAAACATAGACTGTGGCCGAATTATAGCCACTTCTTCTATATACGAAACAGAGGCATGGGGTTATAAAGAACAGCCTGCTTTTTTAAATCAAGCCTTAGTAATAGAAACTACATTAGAGGCGGAGAAACTCATGGAAGAAATTTTAAAAATTGAAATGGTTTTAGGCAGAAAAAGAGAAATTCCCTTAGGCCCAAGAATTATAGATATTGATATTATTTATTTTAATGATGAAATAATAAATTCATCCAACTTAACTATTCCACATCCAAGTATGGCAGATAGAAAATTTGTCTTAATTCCCTTGGCTGAAATTGCCCCAAGCTTTATGCACCCTATTTTATTAAAAACCAACGAGGTATTGTTAAAAGAATGTGGAGATTCTTCTGTTGTGTATAAAAAAAGCAGTAAATAAAGAGACTGCTTGCTATATTTGGCACCAGCATTTTAGATATTATTTAAGACATTATGAATCATCGTTATATTGCCATTGAAGGAAATATTGGAGCAGGCAAGACCACCCTATCTCAACTACTCTCTAAGCATTATAATGCCAAATTGGTATTAGAAGAATTTGCAGAAAACCCTTTCCTTACTAAATTTTACGAAAACCCAAAGCAATATGCTTTCCCTTTAGAATTATTTTTTTTAGCAGAACGTTTTAAACAGCAACAAGAACTCATTAAAAAGAATGACTTATTTCAAGAACTCATTATATCAGATTATTTATTTACAAAATGTTTATTGTTTGCTAAAGTGAATTTACCTGATGAAGAATATAGATTATACCAAAAAATGTTTGATGTGTTTTCTCAACAATTAACTCCACCCGATATTTTAATTTATTTACACGCTCCCGTTAATAAATTACAAGGAAATATTAAAAAGAGAAATAGAAAATTCGAACAAGCCATACCCGATGACTATTTATTTAGAATTCAAGAGACCTATACAAGCTATATTAAACAGCATCAAATAAAAACCATTTATATAGACGCTGCCAATGCCGATTTTATATACAATGAAGCACATTTAAAAGTAATCACCGACGCCCTTGACAAGGATTTAGAACAAGGACAGCATTATTTTACTTTACCCTAACTTAGTAGTATGGAAATCACTAACACCCCTAAGATTAGCCCTTTTGCCTCTTTAAAAGTGGTTGAATTTAGAAATCTAATGTTAGGTCGTTTTTTATTTATAATGGGCCTTAGAATGATGGGCACTTTAGTAGGCTGGTGGATATACGAATTAACCAACGAACCTTTTGCCATTGGACTTATAGGTCTTGCAGAAGTGATACCTGCAGTTTCCTTAGCACTTTATGCAGGTCATGTCATAGATATAAGTGAAAAAAGAAAACTACTACTTAGAGGCGTTAGCTTATATTGGATATGTGCAATTGTTTTATTGGGCTTGTCTATATATAATGACAAATCAGATAATGCAAATGCTTTTGCTACACATAGTACCCTTATTATTGCTATTTGTATTTACTTTGTTGTTTTTTGCACAGGTATTATTAGATCCTTTACGGGGCCTAGCTTTGGTACCATTGTAGGAGCTATTATTCCCAAGGACTTATTACAAAATGCGACCACTTGGAGCCAAGGTATTTGGTTAACCGCTTCTATTTTAGGTCACTCCATTGTTGGCTTTATTATTGCAGGCTATGGCCATACTGGGGCATTGATATCGGTGGTGGGTTTAGTAAGTATTGGTTATTTCTTTATTGCAAAAATTAAAGCCAAGCCGCCACATGCCGACTTAGTAGCTAATCAAAAAACATTAGAGAGTGTGAAAGAAGGTTTGCGTTATGTATTTAATACTAAAGAATTATTAGGCGCTCTTTCCTTGGATTTATTTGCAGTTTTATTTGGAGGCGCTGTTGCTATGATTCCTGTGTATGCTGTTGATATATTAAAAGTGGGCCCCATTGGATTTGGTTGGTTAAACGCAGCATCCGATATAGGCGCTATCTTAATTATATTTATTATCACCCTATTTCCAGTGAATGCAGGTCAAGGCAAAAAATTATTAATTGCCGTTGGCGGATTTGGCCTTTGCATTATAGTATTTGCGCTGTCTAAATTATTCTGGCTTTCTTTTGCAGCCTTATTATTAAGCGGCATCTTAGATGGCTTCAGCATGATCGTAAGAGGCACTATTGTTCAATTAAAAACACCCGACCATATGCGTGGCAGGGTAATGAGCGTAAACTCTATGTTTATTAATAGTAGTAATGAGTTTGGGCAATTTGAAAGTGGTGTGGCCGCAAAATTATTAGGTGTTATTCCTTCTGTAGTTTTTGGTGGAACCATGACGATAATTGTGGTTCTGACCACTTGGTTCAAGGCACCTAGTTTAAGAAAAATGGAATACTAATTTCAGAGAGAAATATATATAGAGAGGAATAGTTTTAAAAAACTAAGGAGCAGTTAAAAGTCCATGCATCAAATCATGCACAATGGGACAGAATTCAGCGTTTTTCATAGTAATGGCTGCACGCTTAAAAAATACATCTTCATCGGTATAAGGAAAACGTTGGCAATCGCTTGGGCGGTGCTCATAAATACTACAAGCATTATCACCGCCTAAAAAAGGACATGGCTTAGTATTGGCTAGATAATCTCCTTCCTGATCCATGGCTAAATAAGTGTCTATAAATACCGTTTCTTTTATTCTTAAGTACTTACTAATTCTTTTAATATCGGGCATTTTAAACCTAGGAGAGTAATTCTTACAACAACGAGCACAGTCCAAACAATTTACTTTTTCAAAGGCGGCTTCATGTAAGTCTGGCAATTGTTTAAGTATTTTGCGTTTATCTACCCTTTTTAAAAAATTTTGGAATTTTTTAAGTGTTTCAGGTGCGGGTACTTCGTATAATTGTTCAAGAGATAGGCTCATAATAATAGCTCAAATGTAAACTATTTAGGGCTCATCCACAAGCTTTCCCCACAGAGACAATTGGCTTCCTAAAAGGGGTGGTTTTTTTGTATCTTTGTATCCATTTTTTAAACCACCCTATTTATGTTGCAACTCAATACCAACGGAGCAGAATTTATCAAAAGACATATTGGCCCTAGCGCCCAAGACACTGAAAAAATGTTAGCCTCTATTGGCATAAAATCGGTGGATGAATTAATTGAAAAAACCGTTCCTAGTATTATACGTTCTAAAAAACCAATGCAAATTCCAGAAGGACTTTCTGAATTTGAAATGTTGCAGTCTTTAAAAAAAATAGGAGATAAAAATATTGTAGCAACCAATTTTATTGGTCAAGGTTATTATGGCACTATTACGCCTACAGTAATACTTAGAAATATTTTTGAAAACCCAGGTTGGTATACGCAGTACACTCCTTACCAAGCAGAAATTGCGCAAGGCCGTTTAGAAAGTTTATTGAATTTTCAAACCATGGTATGTGATTTAACGGGAATGCCTATTGCCAATGCTTCATTATTAGACGAGGCCACTGCAGCTGCAGAAGCCATGGCTATGATTTTTAATCATGTGAACAAAACAGATACTGTTACACAACCTAAGTTTTTTGTAGACAGTGCTATTTTCCCTCAAACCAAGGATGTACTTGTAACAAGAGCCACTCCTATTCATATTCAAATTGAAGAAGGCAATTATACTACTGCAAAAATAGATAACAGTTATTTCGGTGCTATTTTACAATACCCAAATAATACTGGAAGCATTGAGGACTACACTGCTTTTATTGATCAAGTACATCAAGCAGGTGGCTTAGTCATTTTAGTAGCCGATATTATGTCGCTTACTTTATTAAAAAGCCCAGGAGAATTAAATGCAGATGTAGCAGTAGGTAATACACAACGCTTTGGAGTGCCCATGGGATTTGGCGGACCACATGCAGCTTATTTTGCCACTAAGGATGAATTTAAAAGAGGTATGCCAGGAAGATTAATTGGTGTAAGTATAGATGCGCAAGGAAATAGAGCATTAAGAATGGCTTTGCAAACAAGGGAGCAACACATTAAAAGAGAAAAAGCCACTTCTAATATTTGTACTGCACAAGCCTTGCTTGCAAATATGGCAGTGATGTATACTATTTATCATGGACCCGTAGGTTTGAAAAAAATTGCAGAAAAAATTCATGGCTTAGCACAAAATTTAGAAGCGCAATTAGCAAGTTTAGGTATAGCTCAATCTAATAAATTTTATTTCGACACCTTACATTTCTCAGGTTTTGATATTGCTGCTTTACAAAAAGAAGCCTTAGCTGCTGATATTAATTTCCGCTATTTCAATGATGGAAAAAATGATAACAGCATTTCCATCACTATTGATGAAACAATTAGTGCTCGTGAAATAGAAAAAGTAGTTGGCTTAAACAATTAGTGCTCGTGAAATAGAAAAAGTAGTTGGCTTATTTGAAAAAATAACGGGTAAAAAAGCAAGTAGTAAAACTGCAGGAGCTCCTTCTATTCCAGCATCTTTAGTTAGAACTTCTACTTATTTACAACATCCTGTTTTTAATACACATCATAGTGAAACACAAATGATGCGTTTTATCAAACAATTAGAAAATAAAGACTTGTCTTTAAATACCAGCATGATTAGTTTGGGAAGTTGTACGATGAAATTAAATGCGGCTACAGAAATGATTCCAGTAAGCTGGCCTGCATTTAGTTCTATGCATCCTTTTGCACCTAGTAGTCAAACTTTAGGCTATCAAGAAATTGCCAAAGAATTAAGTGCTTACTTATGTGAGACTACAGGTTTCACTGCTTGTAGCCTTCAACCAAATAGTGGTGCACAAGGTGAGTATGCAGGTTTATTAACTATTCGCGCTTACCATGAACATCATAAGCAAGCGCATAGAAATATTGTCTTAATTCCTATTAGTGCACATGGTACCAACCCTGCAAGTGCAGTAATGGCTGGCTTTAAAGTAATTGTGGTGGCATGTGATGCAGCTGGAAATATTGACATGAAAGATTTACTAGAGAAAGCCACTTTACATAAAGATAATTTAGGGGGTCTTATGGTTACTTATCCTTCTACCCATGGTGTGTTTGAAGAAACCATTATTGATATTTGTGCAAGCATTCATGAATTAGGCGGACTTGTTTACATGGATGGCGCGAATATGAATGCGCAAGTAGGTTTAACAAGCCCAGGCAATATTGGTGCCGATGTTTGTCATTTAAACTTACACAAAACTTTCGCTATACCACATGGTGGTGGCGGACCAGGAATGGGCCCTATTTGTGTAAATGATAAATTAGCTCCTTTCTTACCTGGACATATTTACAATAAGAATAAAATTGGTGCAGTAAGTGCTGCTCCTATGGGGTCGGCAAGTATTTTATTAATTAGTTACGCCTATATTAAAATGTTAGGTGCAAAGGGTTTAGAATTAGCCACTGCTTATGCTATTTTAAATGCGAACTATATGAAATCTCGTTTAGAGAAAAAATATACTATTCTATATGCTGGAAAAAATGGAACCTGTGCGCATGAATTTATCATTGACCTTCGACCTTTTAAAGCCACTGCGGGTATTGAAGCAGAAGATGTAGCAAAGCGTTTGATAGATTATGGCTTTCATGCACCTACCATGAGCTTCCCAGTAGCTGGTACCATTATGATTGAGCCTACTGAAAGTGAGGACAAGGCAGAATTAGATCGTTTCTGCGATGCCTTAATTTCTATACATGATGAAATTACCGCTATTGAAAAAGGGGTTTCTGATAAAGTAGACAACCCTTTGAAAAACGCACCGCATACACAGAAAGTAATTTGTGCAAATGAATGGACCCATGCTTATACAAGACAGGAAGCTGCCTTCCCCTTATATTATGTGCAACAGAATAAATTCTGGCCAACAGTGGCAAGAGTAAACAATACGCATGGAGACAGAAACTTAGTGTGTACATGTGAACCAGTTGCCTCTTATGCTTAAATAATAAAGCGTATACTTAAATAATTTAGGTTACACTTAGTAAGGTATAACCTAAATTATTATGTAGAATTATTAGCGCTATTTATTCTTTCGTAATATTCATATGAATTATTATTTAGAATTATTATGTAGAATTATTATTTAGAATGAATACTTTAAATTACTGATTCGGCATAGATTGATTAAAATTCGGCATCA
>JBEGKS010000113.1:0-6454 GCA_041183945.1 Bacteroidota bacterium
GCTTAAACTATTTTAAGATAGGTTTTAATACTTCAAACTTACCATCGATTGTTTTTGTATTATATTCTAAGCCTAGTATATGTGCGACTAATGGATAAATATTTACATTTTCAAATCCATCAATAGTCAACCCTTTTTTAAAGGCAGGGCCCCAGGCCATAAAGCTGGCACGCATTTCAGGCATATGGTTATCAAAACCATGTTTACCTAATGATGTTTTACGGGTAGATAAATTAAAAACTTTAGGGAAATGTGGAACCACAATTAAATCTCCTAATCTGTTAAATTTGTCATCTGCTTTTTTATAATGCCAGTAGTCTGGAGTCTCATCTAGTTTATAAACAGTTATGCTTGTATCATTTTTAAGCGCATTATAAGTAGGTTCTATTTTCGATTTATCCTTAGCATATAAATGTAATTGTGTATCGCCCCAAGGCACTGTAAAAGAAGCGGTATCAATACTTGAAGGTAATGGCTTGGTATTTACATTGTCTACTTTAGCCATTCCATGGTCTGAAACAAAAATATAATTTATAGGTAAATGCAAGCTTGCAAGTGATTCTTGTAGTGCATTTATGCTGCTATCTACAAATTGAACCGATTTTTTTACGCGTACATCGTCTGGTCCATAATTATGAGCATCGTGGTCTACATCGGGGAAGTAAAAAGTAATCAAGTGTGGGCGCTGGTCTTCAGGAAGGCTTAACCAATCCTTAACGGCTTTAATACGCGTTGCAATATCAATTTTCTCATTATAGATATAATGATAAGTGGGTTTAATACCTTGAATATCGGCCTCTGATGCTACCCAATAAAAACTTGCACTAATCATTTTTTGCTGTTCTGCTAAAACCCATAGTGGTGTTCCTCCATACCATTTGCCTTCAGCCACCATTTTCTTATTACCCATATTATAAAAAGCGCCAGTAGGAATATCGATATAACTATTATCTACAAGTCCATGATGAGAAGGGTATAAACCCGATACAATACTATAATGGTTCGGAAAAGTGACAGAAGGATAAGAAGGTATCATGTATTTTCCACGAACCCCTTGTGAAGAAAGGGCCTGTAATTTTTTGGCTTCGTATAGTTCAGTAAAATCGGCTCTAAAACCATCGGCAGAAATTAAAATTACATAGGGCTTTGTAATTTGTGCAGGACTATTTTTTCTTCCACTAATAATTTGTTGTTCGGTAATGCTTGTAATTATTATAGGAGAACTTGTATGTGAATTATGAGATGTATCCTGTGCATTGGCAACCATTGCGAAAAAAAGAGTTGCCACAAATAAAAAACGTTTTAACATAAAATAATTTGAAGAGGTTTAAAATAACCAAACTGCTTGTTTGCTAAAATGGTTTTTTATTCAATTTTTGTCTTATAAAAATACTAATGGGAAGTGTTAATAGGGCTACTACAATACCACCGGCAACATCTAATGGAAAATGTTGTGCTAAATATATGCGTGAATAACTACATATAAGTGCATATACTAAGCCAATGGTAAATACTTGTTTATTAGGAAATAGGTAAGTAGTTAAAATAAATAAGGTAAAAGCGGTGGCAGTATGACCAGAAGGGAAACTATTAAATGTGTGAATTTCAACGCCTGTAACTGTATGTATTTGCGTAGCATCTAATCCACTGGCCATGGGGCGCATTGCAGTATCAAAAATAAAATTTTTAGCAAATTGGGTTAGCAGGGTAGATACTAAAAAGTTCATTAAAATAAAAGCGGTATCCTTTTTATACAAACCTACTAGTAGTATAAAATAGGGAATCCAAATCCAACCCTCGGCTAAATAGCTGCTGTATTCAAAAACCTTATCGGCCATTATGCCTAGGTTCGCGTTTAAATACAGAAAAGCCTCATTCTTGCCCCAAACCATACTCATTGCAAATAAGCTAGCAGCAAGGCTGAAACTCAATAATTGGGCTATTTTATACTGCATTTTTTGCAAGGCCTTGATTTTTACAAAATTACAAAATCTTTATTCTTTGTTCTAAACAAATTATTTAAAAGGTTGTTATAACTTTAACCCCTTAGATGAGCCAAATTAAAGAATATATTACCGTTGTTGGTGCCCGAGAGCACAACCTTAAAAATTTCGATATTGTCATTCCTAAAAACGAATTAGTCGTATTTACGGGGGTTAGCGGAAGCGGTAAGTCCTCCTTGGCTTTTGATACTTTATATAATGAGGGTCAGCGACGCTATATGGAAAGCTTTAGCGCTTATGCTAGGCAGTTTATGGGTGAAATGGAGCGTCCCGATGTAGATCAAATTACTGGACTCTCCCCGGTGATTGCTATTGAGCAAAAAACAACTAATAAAAACCCAAGGTCTACGGTTGGAACTGTTACAGAATTATATGATTTTCTAAGATTATTATATGCGCGTATTGGGAAGGCCTATAGTTATAATACGGGCAAACCCATGGTAAAATTTTCTGAAGCAGAAATTATTCAAAATATTTTCACCCAGTTCAAAGACAAAAAAATTAATTTATTAGCACCCGTGGTGCGTGGTCGTAAAGGACATTATAGAGAATTGTTTGAAGAAATTAGAAAGAAAGGCTTTGTAAAAGCAAGGGTAGATGGAGAGATTATTGAGTTAAGACCTAAATTCCAAGTAGACCGTTATAAAATTCATGATATTGAAATTGTGATTGACCGCATACCAGTGACGGATGCAATGAAAACAAGACTAGGAGAAAGTGTAGCCCAATGTTTAAAAATGGGCAAGGACTTACTCTTTGTTTTAGAAGAAGGTAAAACGAAATTGGTTCAATACTCTAAACAATTAATGTGTGAGACCACTGGTTTAAGTTATGAAGAACCCTCTCCTAATAGCTTTTCATTTAATTCTCCCTATGGAGCCTGTCCTAATTGTAAAGGTTTAGGCAATGTATATGCCATTGACATGAATTTGCTATTGCAAGACCATACATTAAGTATTAATGAAGGCGCTATTCACCCTTTGGGAGAGGCAAGAGAGGCAAGTGTATTTAATCAAATAAAATTATTCGCAAGAAAGCATAAAATAAATTTAGACAAAGCCATTCAAGATTTATCTAAAGAACATTTGAATTTAATTTTGTTTGGAGATAAAAATATTTCTTCCACATTGGACATGGACTTAAACGATGAGAACATTCCCAATGAGTATACAGGTAGCTATGAAGGTATTGTGCCCATGATGAAAAGATGGTTTACTTCTTCTCAAAGCACCGACCATTTAAAAGCATGGGTGGAAGGGTATATGGAATTGAATACTTGTCCCACTTGTGAGGGAGCAAGACTTAGAAAAGATAGTTTATGGTTTAAAGTGAATGATAAAAATATTGCTGCTTTAAATGACATGCATTTAGACGCTTTGCAGGAATGGTTTAAAAAAATACCTGCGAAGCTTGATAAAAAAGATACTCAAATTGCATCTGGAATTTTAAAAGAAATTGACGACCGTATTTCTTTTTTAATGAATGTAGGTTTGTCGTATTTGTCTTTAAGTAGGCCTTCTAAATCTCTTAGTGGGGGCGAGTCTCAAAGAATTCGCTTGGCCACTCAAATTGGGTCTCAATTACAAGGCATTACTTATATATTAGATGAACCTTCTATTGGACTTCACCAACGCGACAACCAACGCTTAATTACTGCGCTTAAACAATTACGCGATATTGGTAATACGGTTTTAGTAGTGGAGCATGATAAGGATATTATGATGGCTGCCGATTATTTAGTAGACATTGGCCCTAGAGCAGGTATTCATGGAGGACATATTGTAGCACAAGGCACACCACAAGAAATTATTAAATTAAAATCGGATACCGCTTTATTTTTAGCAGGTAAAAAGAAAATTGAAATACCTGCAGAGAGAAGAAAAGGCAATGGTTTAAGTATACAAATTAAAGGCGCCACAGGTAATACTTTACAAAAAGTAAACTGCAGTTTTCCTTTAGGTACTTTCACGGTAGTGACGGGCGTGAGTGGATCGGGAAAGTCTACTTTAATCAATGAAACTTTATATCCCATACTTTCTCAGTATTGTTATAATAGCAAGACTAAGCCCATGCCATTTGTAAAAGTAGAAGGCATTGAGCAAATAGATAAAGTAATAGAGATAGACCAGTCTCCTATTGGAAGAACCCCTCGTAGCAATCCTGCTACTTACTGTGGTTTCTTTACAGATATCAGAACTTTATTCGCTTCTGTACCTGAAGCAAAAATTAGAGGTTATCAGGCTGGTCGTTTTTCATTCAATGTAAAAAGTGGCCGTTGTGAAGTGTGTGAAGGGGGAGGAATGCGTGTGATTGAAATGAATTTCTTACCCGATGTATATGTGCACTGCGAAAAATGTGGAGGAAAGAGGTACAATAGAGAAACTTTAGAAATAAGATATAAAGGAAAGTCTATTAGTGATGTACTAAACATGACGGTAGAAGAAGCCTGTGAGTTTTTCCAAGCAGTACCTTTTATTTACAGAAAACTAAAAGTACTACTAGAAGTTGGACTGGGTTATATTACTTTAGGACAATCGGCCGTAACCTTAAGTGGAGGAGAAGCACAACGCGTTAAATTAGCAACCGAGCTTGGTAAAAAAGATACAGGCAAAACATTTTATATTTTAGACGAGCCTACAACAGGACTACATTTCCAAGATATTCAATTATTAATTGGGGTGTTGAACCGATTAGTAGACAGAGGTAATACAGTTTTAGTCATTGAACATAATATGGATGTGATAAAGGTAGCCGATCATATAATTGACCTAGGTCCAGAAGGTGGAAGTGGTGGAGGCGTCATTCAATTTACAGGAACACCAGAAGAGATGATCAAAAAATCAAAAACACATACGGCTAAATTTTTAGCTATAGAAATGCAGTAGGTTCAAGAAGACTTTATTAATTAGTAAAGCAGGTGCTTATTTCCTGATCATTGGAATATGCTCAATGGCATCTTCATAATACATCTCAGCCTTGCTCGCTGTAAAACTTCTTTAAATAAAATTGTGCGCCAATTTTAATGGGGCCTTTGCCAAATAATCTTTCACATTCTTGAATAGAGTATTGCATTAAGGCCTTGCCAATGCCCAAGCCTCTGTGTCTGGGAGAACCTACCACACGGCCAATACTTTGATAGCCATCGTACATAATATTTTTATCGAATAATCGGGTAGTAGCTACTACTTCCTCTCCTATAAAACCAATAATGTGATATGCCTTTTGGTCGTTATTGTCCATGTCTAAGAAAATGCAATTCTGTTCTACCACAAATACCTCGCTTCTTAATCTTAGTAATGCATACAGTTCATTTGCATTTAGCTCGGTAAATGTTTTAGTAACCCATCTTAGATTGGTATTTGTACTCATGAAACAAAAATAGGGATAAAATAATTAAGATAAATTAAATCAGATAAATTAAATCAGATAAATTAAATCAGATATAATAAATGATGACTAATTAAATATAAATAACAACTCAATAACCACTTAACAACCACTTAATAACCATACTTGCCTTTCCAACGCTCTTGTAAAAACTTTCTTATTTCTTGTTCGCGTGTATTTTGCTGAGGCTGATACAGGGCTGTATTTACTATTGTATCTGGAAGGTATTCTTGCTCAATGAAATTATTTTCACCCTTATGTGAATACTGATAGTTTTTACCATAGGATAAATCCTTCATGAGTTTAGTAGGGGCATTGCGTAAATGAAGTGGTACCGGTAAATTACCTGTTTTGTCTACTAGCGCAAGACCATTACTAATAGCTTCATAAGATGCATTGCTTTTAGGCGAACTTGCTAAATAAATTGCACACTGAGATAATATAATTCTACTTTCTGGGTAACCAATTTTATTCACAGCATCAAAACAAGCATTGGCTAATAAAAATGCATTGGGATTCGCGTTACCAATATCTTCACTTGAAAAAATTAACATTCTTCTTGCTATGAATTTCACCTCTTCTCCGCCAGCAATCATTCTAGATAACCAATACACAGCTCCATTGGGGTCGGAGCCTCTCATGCTTTTAATAAATGCAGATACAATATCATAATGTTGTTCTCCGTTTTTATCGTATAGTGCAATATTGGTTTGTGCCACTTCCATTACCCAGTCATTGGTTAATACAAGGGGGCTGCCGCTTTTTTCAATATCAATTAAAGCTTCTACTGAAAGTTCTAATAGATTTAATAATTTTCTACCATCACCTCCAGATAATTGAAACAAGGCTTCTGTTTCTTTAATTTGAATATTTTGTCTTTTGAATAGCTCGTCTTTCTCAATGGCCTGATTAATTAATTGTAGTAGTGCTTTTTCATCTAGTGCTTTTAAAATAAATACTTGACACCTGCTAAGTAAGGCGCTATTTACTTCAAAACTTGGGTTTTCGGTAGTGGCGCCAATTAAAGTAATAATGCCTTTTTCAACGGCGCCTAAAAGTGCATC
>JBEGKS010000114.1:0-6652 GCA_041183945.1 Bacteroidota bacterium
ACTACTTTCTCGCCAATTTTAGAAAATCCAGCCCATTTAGCTAAAATAGGAATGTAGCGGTGCATCTCACCAAATACTTCAATACTTTTTATAACCTTTAATTGGTAGGCTTTAATACCGCAGTTAAAATCGTGTAATACTATACCAGAACTTCTTCTTGCAACCGCATTATAAATTTTAGAAGGAATATTCTTAGTGAAAGTATTATCATATCTTTTTTTCTTCCATCCACTTACTAAATGATAACCCTCTTTAGTAATCATATCATAAAATTCAGGAATCTCATCTGGAGAATCTTGTAAGTCGGCATCCATGGTCACCACAATTTCGCCTTGTGCCATTTTAAAACCTTCATTCAATGCTGCAGACTTTCCGTAATTGCGTTGAAATTTAATTCCTTTTAAAGAAGGGTAGGTAGTTCTTAAAGTTTGTATTGTACTCCAACTATTATCCTTACTGCCATCATCTACCATAATTACCTCATAGGTATAATTATTAGTTTGCATAACACTGTCAATCCACTGCATTAATTCAGGCAATGACTCGGCTTCGTTAAATAAAGGAATAACAACAGAAATTTGCATAGTTAATTATTAAGAAGCTGGATTGGAGAAAGGATCAATAGGATTCTTTTTAGCAATACCTGCACCAATAAGTGATGCAATGGCACCCGTAAAACCAGTACCTAAAATAGTACCGCCTATAGCAAATGGAACAAAGAATTTCTTAGTCATAGACATAGCTTGCTCAATCATCTCATCAGTCATTTGAGGATTCTCTAACATTTTCTTTCTAGAAATTTCTAAAATCATATCAATCATGTCTGGAAAGAATACTTTAAAAGCAAGTACAGTATATGCTGTTGTAATTACTATAAGCACAGCAGTGGTTTTAAAACCATGTGCAAATAAATTACCAAAAGTTACATTATTGTTATTTTGATTGGCGTAAAGTATGTTACCATAAATTAAACCTCCCATAACCACAGCCGTGCTTATCCAGCTTAACCAGCTGTATTCAAATAAATTAAAAACATACATGACCACACTAAATACAATTGAAAAGGCACTTAATATTAAACCTTTCACAATATGCGTAGTTACTTGATTATTGGTGGTATCTATATTTTCCATAGTTTTTATTTATTCGTGAATTATTTATTAATTGATATTTTGCCTTTTACATAGGTGCCTAAAACTTTCCCTTTTAAGGCAATACCCCAGAAAGGAGAGTTAGCCGATTTACTTTTTGAATTTTCTTTTGATAAGTTGGTAGTTTCTTGAGCACTAAATAGCGTTAACTCAGCTTCAGCACCTTCTGCAATTGTTGCAGCATTTAAATTGAAAATATTTCTAGCATTCGTTGAAAAGAGTTCCGATAATTTTGTTTCTGAAAGTGAAGGTATTACTTGCTTTACAGCGGCAAAGCTTGTTTCAATAGAAGCTATACCTGCTTTGGCATTTTCAAACTCAATGGTTTTACCATCCCAGTCCTGAGGCATATAATGCGTACTTATACAATCTACTGTACCATTTTCAACCGCAGCAATAATTGCTTTTTGATCTTCTTTGGTTCTTAATGGAGGGAATACTTTTAATAAAGTATCGTAGTCTTTTAAGTCTTCTTCAGTAAAGAATAAATGATAAGGTGTAACACTACAAGTAATTTGCAAACCTTCTTTTTTAGCTGCAGCAATTAAAGCAATTCCTTTTGCTGTGCTAACTCCGGTAATATGCAATTTTGAACTTGTATACTTTAGCAGTTCAATATCTCTTTGAATAATTAATTCTTCTGCAATGGCGGGTATTCCCGGCAATCCTAATCTTGTAGATAAAATACCTTCGTTCATTAATCCTAAACTTCCTAAGCTCTTTATCTATGGGCATTTGTATCACCACACCATCAAAGGCTTTTACATATTGTAAACCTTTTAAGAATAAGAGGGTAGATTGAACTGGATATAAACCATCACTGAAGGCAACCGCACCATTAGAGTGCATGTCAATCATTTCAGCTAAATCTTTTCCTTCTAATTTTTTGGAAAGGGCTCCAATGGGTAAAATATGAATGGGTAAATCTTGGCTATGTTGTTTGATATAAGTTACTTGAGACTTTGTATCAATAACGGGCTGTGTATTGGGTAATACAAAAACAGTGGTGAACCCGCCTTGCTGTGCAGCGGCTGCTCCAGATTGTAAAGTTTCTCTATGTTCCATTCCTGGATCACAAAAATGTACAAAAGGGTCTACAAAGCCTGGACTCACAAAAGCATTCTTTAATTCAATGGTTTGATCTGCTTCGCCTTTGTATTTATCTGAGATGGAGATGATTTGATGGTCTTGGAGTAGAATGTCTTTAACCAAGCCATTAAAAGGCGACTTTGTATCTGCAATTTTGACTTGTCGTAGAAGAATTGTCATCGT
The DNA here is from genome assembly GCA_041183945.1 of Bacteroidota bacterium. Taxonomy (GTDB): domain Bacteria; phylum Bacteroidota; class Bacteroidia; order Chitinophagales; family Chitinophagaceae; genus Sediminibacterium. The sequence continues at coordinate 2,424 of JBEGKS010000114.1, forward strand.
GCCTTTATAATTTTAATGCAATATACCCCGATTTTTCTATTTAGGCTTATATTTGCCCCCCAAATCCTGTGATTTTAGGCTCAAAATCAGCACAATAGCTTGAATTTCAGTGAAACTTGGGAATAGTATAGAATAGATCGGGTGGTAGCGCAGTCCGGTAGCGTACACGTCTGGGGGGCGTGTGGTCGCAGGTTCAAATCCTGTTCACCCGACCAAAAAAGAAAACGGCAGCCATCTCTTATGAGATGGCTGATTTGTTTTTGTAGCGAAACCATCAAGCTCGCTTGAATGGGAGAGCGAAAAAAAACAAATCAAAGCCTATTGAATGAAATGAAATAGGCTGTTGTTTTTAAGCTTTTGCACTGAGGGTAAAAAGGATCACCGAACGAAGTGAGGTAATCCTTTTTACTTTTTTAAAATAGTCCTACTCCTTACTCAAATTCCCATTATTCAATAGTACATTCCTAGGATCCAATTCCAATTTCTCAGGATCAGCAGCTAAAGGAAAACTAAACACTTGGTCTTTATCCTTCAAATTCATAGTAAGAATAGTAGGGGTAGTTGATCCTTTTTTATAATACCCAATCTCAACAGGTACATTATATAAAAATTGCTGCGCTTGAATTAAATGCACATTTAATTTCTTAGTACTTGCATTATAAGTCCAACTAGCATTAATAGTAGGGTTAATAGGCTGATACAACCACTGCTTAAAAAATAATTTTAAGTCCTTGCCAGAAGCTTTTTCCATTTCTGCTCTAAATTCATCAGTGGTGGTATTGGCATTATAATACTTAGCATAATAATTTTGAATTCCTTTTTTGAAATTCTTTTCTCCTATTAAATTTCTAAGCATATGAATTACCCATGCTCCTTTTTGATAAGTAATACCACTAGTGACATCTTCTTTTTCTGCAGTTCTTTCACTTACGATACTAAAATCGGGCATCTTAGCCGACAAATCATACACTGTCTTTCTTGCTTTAATAATGCCTTTGGTATATTCTTCTTTACCATATTCATTTTCTATAAATAATAAAGTAAAGAAAGTAGCAAAGCCTTCACTTAGCCAGGCATCGTCCCAAGTGGTTTCTGTGATTGCATTTCCAAACCATTGATGCGCAATTTCATGTATTACCACATTTCTAGTTCTTTCATCACGCTTACCCGTTACTAAATCCTCACCATAAAAAATAGCAGAAGAAGTTTCCATTCCACCATTCACACTAGGTGTTTGAATATTCGCTAATTTTTCATAGGCATAAGGGCCCACATAATTGGAATAAAATTCTAATACCTTTTTAGTAGGTTCGTCAAAATCATAAAAGCCAGCCTCTCTATTTTTAGCATACACCCATGTCTGAATAGATTTTCCTCTGAATTCATCTACATATTTAACAGCAAAATCGGCAACGCCTAAAACAAATAACCAAGAAGATACTGGAACCGATTGTTTCCAATGGGTAAGTCTTGTATTATTAGCTAATTCAGATTCTTCCAATAATAAACCATTAGAAACTACTTTATAATGAGAAGGTGCCTTTACAATAAATTCAGAAGTAGCTTTATCATGCGGATGATCTACAATAGGCAACCAATGTCTTCCTCTATTTGGCCAGTTCTCATTAAAAAAACTACGGTCACCTAATTTAGTAGCACCAATTCTTAAACCATCAAAAGGAACACCATGGTATTGAATGGTGAAAGTAATTGTTTGGTTTTCAGTAGAAGGAGCTGGTAAACTAATAATTAGTTCATCGTTTTCATGTGTATAGTTTACAGCAGTTTGATTAATATTCACTGCATCCACCAACATGCCTTTGTCTTTTCTAGCGGTGGTTTTATTTATAAGATCTAGTCTGAAATTTTTCATTCCTGCTTCTTTGAAACTAAGCGTTACTTGAGTAGTTCCAATAATTTCATTATCGGCGTCTGATAAACTTAAATTAAATACATAATGTTTAACATCTATGTTTTTATTAATAGGGTAGGTATCTGCTTTTGAAGAATAAGGAGATATTAAAAGTAGCGCAGTGCTCAATAAATAAATAATTCTTTTCATTAGGATAATCGTATTGTATATTTTATTAAATATTTTATTGAAGCGTTACTTTTTTCAAATAATATCCTTTAGCATCCACCCCAGGAGGGGTTGCAGCATTCACCATAATACCTTCACTAGGAATAGTAGTTCGCGTAGTTTGGCCATTAGCAGTAATTTCAAATGGCAAAGGCATGAAGAAATTATTTTGTTTAATTTGATATTTTTGGAAGCCTACTTCTTTCACTGTTATATCTAAAACATTGGTAGTGCGTAAAAAGAAATCAAAGAAAGGTTTTAAGTCCTTGCCAGCAGCAGTACTAAATAATTTTTCAACATCCATGGTAGTTACAAAATTGTCATAAGTAGTTTGTGGGTCGGTAGATAATTTCTTTAAAGTAGGGAAGAAAACCTCATCTCCAATTAAGTATCTTAAACTATGCATGAAAAACGATCCTTTACCATAAATATCTCCACCTGAATATACTTCCTCTTCAGTGATTTCATCACCAGCTGGAACAATGGCCTTTCTATTTCTTGCATTACGTCTATGGCCAGCAATAATTTCATCATAAGCGCTTTGACCACCAATTTCATACATAGCCAATGCTTCTGCGTAAGTACCTATGCCTTCTTGAATCCACATATGACCCCAGTCCTTATTGGTTACTTTATTCGCCCACCACTCATGTGCATATTCATGAAATAAATTGTCTGAATAGTCTTGGCCATTAATAGTTTTATATTTAAACTTATTATCAAAAGTAATCATGGTTTGATGCTCCATACCAGAATTAGGTACTTCAGCAATACCAATTTTTTCTTTAGCCCAAGGGTATTCTCCAAAATACTTCTCTAAAATTTGGTTATCTCTTTTTTTAGTTTCAATTACTTTTTTAGCATGCATGGTATCTACTTCTAAAACATAGTATTCAATAGGTACTTTATTGCCAAGTATAGTGGTTAACTCATCTTTATACACTTTGTACTTTCCAATATTAAATAAGATGCAATAATTACTTATTGTGTAATTCGTTTTCCAATGATAAGTAGACTTATTTTTCTTTGTGCTTACATTCATCAATAATCCTGGCCCAGCTACAACTAAATGGGAAGGCACAGTAATTTTTAAATCGGCTCCTTCATTTGGTTCATCACTAGGATGGTCTTTAGAAGGGAAGTACATTTTTCCACCTTCGGCTTGAATATTGATAGATATCCAATCATATCCTGCACTGTCTTTTTTCCAAGTAAATCCTCCATCCCATGGTGGTTTGATAGCTACAGGAGGTATACCATTATATTCAACATACACTTTTTGATTACCTGTTTCAAAACCAGCAGCTGATGTTATAAATATTTTATCATCGTGTTGATAAAAGGCAGCAGCTTTATTATTTACTTTAATTTTAGTAACCTTATATAAATGAATTAAATCCAGTAAAATAGTATCTGTTTTCTTAGACAAATTTAAACTCACTTCAGTGCTACCACTTATAGACTGTTTCGCAATATCTACATCCAAGGCAATGGTGTAATGCCTAATATCCATAATGGCCTGTAAGGGGTGTAGCTTACCTCCAGAAGTAAGGTATAAAATATCTCTACTATTAATATTGTCATCGTTTTGACTAAATGCCTGTCCAAATTGCATGGTTAAAATAAGAACAGTTACCATTTTGAATACTAGTAATCTGTAATGTTTTAATGAAGTACTTAATTTCATTTATTTAAATTTAAAGTGGTTGAAATTTTGAATAGCTAAATATAATTTTTTTAAAGCATTACGTCTTCATTTAATGCAGAATAATTTTTGAACTTTCTGCTATGCATTTTTATACCGAATTAAACATAAGTTAATGAAATTCAATTACTTATATGCATTTTCAACAGAAGTATTTCAATATTTATACTAAAATAGCGCTTATAATAAACTACCTTCGCGACACATTTACGCAATATGACATTCCAAAAATTAAATTTAAATGCATCTTTATTAAGGGCCTTAGAAGAGTTAGGTTTTAAAGAAGCTACCACTATTCAGCACAGGGTATTTCCTATAGTGATGTCAGGTAGAGATGTATGTGGTATTGCACAAACAGGAACAGGAAAAACATTTGCTTATTTACTTCCTTGTTTAAGACAATGGAAATTTGATAAAAATAAAGACCCTCAAATATTAATTTTA
>JBEGKS010000115.1:0-4926 GCA_041183945.1 Bacteroidota bacterium
CAACTCCAACAAATAGTCTGGATTTTCTTTTTCCAAACTTGCCTTGAATTTTTTTAACTGACTAATATGCTCATTCAAAACATCTAATACATTTTCTTTGTTTTGCATAAAAATGGGAACCCACATTTCCGCATTGGACTTAGCCAAACGTACAGTGCTTTCAAAACCACTACTTGCTAACTCAAAAATAGCATCAGACTCTTTCTCCTTCTCTAACACCGTATTCGCCAATGCAAAAGAAGTAATATGTGAGATATGACTCACATACGCAACATGAATGTCATGTTTAATGGCATCCATATAAAGTATATGCATACCTAAAGCTTGATACATTTTTTCTACTAATTCCAAGGCATCCTTGTCTACTTGTTCTTTATTACAAATAATAGTCGCCTTGTCAATGAAAGCATCGTCTTGTGCAGCAGTAGGACCACTAAATTCTGTTCCCCACATGGGATGCGTTGGTACAAAGCGGCCTTTATTGATATGTGCTTTCGCAATACCCACAATACTTTCTTTCGTAGAACCAAGATCAAAAACAACTTGCTTGTTCACCAAGTTTAAAATAGTGGGCAATAAATTTTCCGCTACGTTAATAGGTGTTGCAATGGCAATCAAGTCGGAAGCAGCAATGGCTTCTTCCAAAGACATGATCTCATCTACAATACCCAATTGCAAAGCCAATTTTTGGTGTTCAAGGTTCTGATCCACCCCAATAACATTGGATACCATGCCTTTCTTTTTCAAAGACAAAGCCAGTGAACCTCCCATTAAACCAATTCCAATGACTGCTAAACGCATGCTTTAATTCTTTTTATAGCTTCACTAAATTTTTCTATGGAACCACATAAACTCACTCTGATGTATTCGTTACCAGCGGAACCAAAAATGCCTCCTGGGGTAATAAAAACATTTGCATCGTATAATACTTTATCACTTAATGCATATCCATCTTTGTAAGTTGCGGGAATTTTGGCCCATACAAACATGCCTACCTGTTGTTTTGAGTAGACACATTTTAAAACATCTAATAACTCGAATACTTTTTCGCGTCGTGCTGTATATATTTTATTCACGGAGTCATACCAACTTTGATCAAGACTTAATGCCTTAGCAGCTGCTAATTGCACGGGTAAAAACATACCACTGTCCATGTTGGATTTAAACCTAAGTATTTCATTGATTCTGTCTTCGGCAGCAATTAACATGCCTACCCTCCATCCTGCCATATTCTGACTTTTACTTAGAGAGTTTAATTCTATCACTACCTCTTTGGCCCTATCTATACACAATAAGCTTTCAGGCTTATCATTTAAAACGAAGGCATAAGGATTATCATGACAAATCAATATTTGATGCTTTATTCCAAAGGCGACTATTTTTTCAAATAGTTCTTTCGTAGGCCTTTGGCCTGTTGGCATATGTGGATAGTTCACCCACATTAACTTGACTTTTGATAAATCTGATTTTTCTAAATTTTCAAAGTCAGGCGCCCAACTGTTTTCGGCAGTCAACTCATAGTATAACGGGGTCCCACCCGCTAATTTAACTGCACTTGTATATGTAGGATAACCAGGATTTGGAATTAAGACCTGATCTCCTTCATTTAAATAGGTCATACATATATGCATGATCCCTTCCTTACTTCCTAATAAAGGAAGTATTTCAGTAGCTGGATTGATATCCGCTACCTTGAAATATTTTTTATACCAATTCGCTACCGCTTCTCTTAACAAAGGCGAGCCTTTATAAGATTGATAACCATGTACATTTTCTTTAATCGCTTCTTCGTGTAATGTTTTAATTACTTCTGGATGTGGCGGTAAATCGGGACTGCCAATACCTAAATTAAGTATATCCTTACCGGCTTTATTGAGCTCGTCAATTTCGCGCAGTTTGGTAGAAAAATAATATTCTCCAATACCCTCTAATCTATTTGATACAGTCCAATTCATTTTTATCCTTTTACAACTTTACCTTTTTGATACATACCGAATATTCTAATACTATTGGTTAATCCTTTTAAGGCTTCGATTACTTTTTCAATTTGTTTTTTATTATCAAATTCTAAGTCGGCATAAAACCCGTATTTGAAAGTACTGCCTGGTATGGGCATACTTTGCAGCTTACTCAAATTCACATTGCCTTGCGCAATTTTGGCTAACACCTTCGCAAGTATGCCTCTAGAGTGGTCAGTTTGAAAATAAATAGATGCTTTGTCTGCTTGCTCCACTGCTATTTTAACACTTGCAGGACTTAGAATTAAAAAACGTGTAATATTATTTTTTAAAGTATGAATATCTGGTGTGATAATATTTAAATCAAACATTTGAGCGGCTAACTTACTAGCAATGGCTGCTGTATGTTTGCTTTTTTGTTGATGCACTATTTTAGCACTCAACGCGGTATCCTCCGACTCTACTAATTTCCAATTAAACTTTTCTAAATAATCTAAACATTGTAAGATAGCCATGGGATGACTATGCACTTCTTTAATATCTTCTAATTTTACACCCGGATAAGTTAAAAGGTTTTGGCTTATAGATAAATACACTTCGCCAATAACTTGCAACTTACTTTTTTGTAATAAATTATAATTAGGTAAAATACTTCCCGCAATAGAATTTTCAATAGCCATCACAGCCCCATCCGATAATGTAGCATCGCCCCCTAATTGAACTACTTTTCTAAATGTATCGCAAGTAATTACTTCTACATTTTTACCAAAAAAATGCCTAGCTGCCACTTGGTGGAAACTTCCTTCGTACCCTTGTATTGCTACTTTTTTATGCATTCTATTTAAATCCTATTCTTTTACCTTTTTAATCCATCCCCACTATGTCTATGTCCGCTTTTAAACAAAAATCCCGGCTGGTGGGCCGGGACTGTATATTTAGTTATTTTCTTTACGCTTTTACAAATACAACCCGGCTACTTTGGTTAAAGTAGAAATAAAAGAAACAGTAAAACCAATTGTTAATATTTGCTTTCATCGGAGAACAAAGATAGGCTATTGTAGGCTATTAGTCAAAAATGTTTCCATTTTTAGCTCTAAAAACTAACGGATATTCGTTTTTAAGGTTTAATGGTTCTCACAAAAAAAGCCCCTGGTCGAAACCAAGGGCTCAGAAATTTTGCTTACCGATCTAAAAAGTTGCCTTAATGAATAATTTAACCTTCTAGCTGGAAGCTAATAATTTATTTTGCTTTTGCAGTAGTATCCATTGCAGCAGCAGCTGTATCAACTGTAGTTGCAGCAGCAGTATCAACTGTAGTTGCAGCAGTATCAGTCTTAGCTTCAGTTGAAGCACCACCACAAGCTGTTAATGCAGCGATAGCGAAGATTGCGATTACTTTTTTCATTTGGGTTTGTTTTTATTAATTAATTAATACTCTTAATACCCCCATTTAGAAAAGGTAACCCCCTGAACCCTGAAAAAATTAAAAAAGACCCCTTTTTGGGTTACTTTTGCTCAACTTAAGTATTAATCTCTTGAAAGCTGAACTGAACGAACAAGCCCTTTTAAAAGGACTAGCTGATAATGACTCCAAGGCGGTGGAAACCCTCTATAAAAGTCATTTCAGTTCCATTCAGCACTTTGTTCTAAACAACAATGGCTCTTTCGATGACGCAAGGGATGTATTTCAGGAAGCAATGATTACTTTATACGAAAAAGTGCAAACCGATTCATTTGTGCTTTCCTGTCAAATCAAAACCTATCTTTTCTCTATTTGCAAGCATTTGTGGTTAAAACGCTTACATCAATTAGGAAAATATAGCGGTCCTTTAAGTAGTCAAGAAGAAACCGTTTCCATAGAACAAGATATGAGGGAGTATGATAAGAAAGAAGCTTCTTTTGAAATTATGCATAGGGCCTTACATAGTTTAGGAGAACCTTGTAAAAGTTTATTAGAAGGTTATTATTTGAATAAAAAAGGAATGCAGGAATTGGCTGCCGATTTTGGATACACGAACGCCGACAATGCGAAGAATCAGAAATACAAATGTTTAATGCGTCTAAAGAAATTATTTTTTGCGCAGTATAATATAGGAGAATAAAGATTGAGTAGAGCGGTAATAATTATTGAAGAGAAAAGAGAAAAGAAAAAAAAGAGTAAAGAGAAAAGAGTAAAGAGAAAACGCAAAATGGAAGACAAAGAATTATTAGAAACAATTGAAAACTACTTGACAGGCGCCATGTCTGTTCAAGAAAGGAATCAATTTGAGACCCTTAGAAAAAGCACCCCTGAAATAGATCAGATGGTGGTGGAGCATAAATTATTCTTGGACCATATGCAGTCTTATGCAAATAGACGCAGCTTTGCAAAACTAACTAGCCAAACATTTAATAAATTATTAGCTGCAGGCGAATGGATGACCGACGATAGCATTAGCACTAAAACTAAAGTGATACAACTTTGGAATAAATACAAAAGAGTTACTGCCATTGCCGCTTCTGTGGGAGGTTTTATCGCATTAACGACTACTATACTAGTAATGTCTTTGTCACCCAGCTTAAATGGCAATCAATTATTGCAATTAAGCAATGACATTGAAGTCATTAAGAAAAAACAACAAGTACAAGGGCATTTAATTAATGAGGTCAAATCTAAAGTACCAGAAAATGCAAAATTTATAAGTGGTGGTTCCGGATTTTTAATTGATACCAAGGGTTTTATCATTACCAATACACATGTGCTTAAAGGAAATGGCGCCATTGTTATTAATAGTATGGGGGAAGAATTACATGCAGATATTATTTACAGCGATTTAAATTCAGACCTAGCCTTACTTAAAATTGATGATGAAGATTTTAAAGCGCCGAAAAATATACCCTTTGTGATTCGTAAAAAAATGACAGATTTAGGAGAAGAAATTTTTACTTTAGGTTACCCTAGAAATGATAATGACATTGTGTATGGCAA
>JBEGKS010000116.1:0-4920 GCA_041183945.1 Bacteroidota bacterium
TTTCTTTTACCCACCCTAAAAGATACTAGCCAATTGAAACCCACCTATTATAGCCTTAGCGCAGATTTAAAATTGGCGCCCAATTACTATACCACTAAAACAGGATTTTTTTGTAATACCGAAAGGTCTATGGAAAAAAGAACAAAGCTCGCTGTAAAATTTAGATTGGGATCGGTAGAACAAACGCAGAAATTAGAAGGCTATAATTTATCTAAAAACACGCAGCATTAGACTGGCTTAGTATCAATAGCTTAGTCCATCCTACTCAGCCATCATTTCATTGATCACATTTATTATTTCCTCGGTATTCGGCTTAGAGAAATAATCTCCATCACTACCAAAGGCAGGACGATGTGCTTTTGAGCTTAGTGTGCGCGCTGCTACATCTAACCAACGGTAACCTCCTTGCAATTCGATGACTTGTTGATACATATAAGCACTTGCGCCCCCTGGCACATCTTCATCTACAAATAAAATTCTATTGGTTTTCTTTAAAGAGGCCACTATTTGATGATTAATATCAAAGGGTAATAAAGTTTGTACATCTATAATTTCACAATCAATACCCATGGTTAATAATCTAGCGGCTGCATCTTCCACAATTCTTAAAGTAGAACCATAAGAAACAATAGTAACATCCTCCCCTTCTTTTAAAATTTCTGGCTTACCTAATGGCACAGTAAATTCAGTAATATTAGAAGGCATTTTTTCTTTTAGCCTATAACCATTCAAACACTCAATTAATAAAGCAGGGTCGTTCCCTTTTAATAAAGTGTTATACATACCTACTGCTTGTAACATATTTCTTGGTACACAAACATACATACCTCTTAAAGCATTTACGATCACACCCATGGGAGAACCGCTGTGAAAAATACCTTCTAAACGGTGCCCTCTTGTTCTAATAATAACTGGGCTACTTTGAATACCATTGGTGCGGTAATGAATAGTAGCTATGTCATCACTTAAAGTTTGAAGACCATATAATAAATAATCCAAGTATTGAATTTCAGCAATAGGTCGAAGACCTCGAAGCGCCATACCATGCGCTTGTCCCATGATAGACTGCTCTCTTATACCTGTATCAAAAATTCTATCTATACCATGTTTATTTTGAAGACCCGCAAAACCTTGGTTCACATCTCCAATTCCCCCCAAGTCTTCGCCAAATGCATATACCTTAGGGTTTTCTTGAAACAACTTATCAAAATACTGATTCAATACTTCATAGCCATTAATGGTTTGAGCCTCCTTTGCATATTCAGCCTCTACTATAGAAACATTCAATGCACTCTTAGGACCTTCATTGTATAAATTTTTACTATAAAACGGCGCTTCTGTCTCATTGTATTTTCTTAGAAAAGATTGAATCGCAGTAGCATTAGCATGCATTGGAATTTTTTCCAATATTAAATTAACTGTTCTGAAAATATCTCTTTTTAAAGGCTCTCTACTTTGAACCAACTCCTGTAATAATGTATTAGCAATATTTAAATCGGATTCATTTAAGCCTTCTTGTACTAATACAACCGCTTCTTTAATTTTTTCTTTAATGGGTGCAAGGTATTTTTCCCAGGCAGCTAATTTTGAAGCGCGCACTAATTGCTTTGCTGTATTTTCTACTTCTTGTAAAACTTCATCTGTTGCCAACTCATTGGCTATAAGCCACTCTCTCATTTGCTTATTGCAATCCCAGTTTCTTTCCCAGTCTAATCTTTCAATAGACTTGTACCTTTCATGACTACCACTAGTAGAGTGGCCTTGGGGCTGTGTGAGTTCTTGCACATGAAACACAACGGGTGTATGCGTTTCTCTTGTATATCGAATACCTTCTTCAAAGGTTTCACATAAGGCTGCATAGTCCCAGCCTTTCACTGTGTAAATTTTTATGCCGTTGGTATTTTTTTCTTTTTGAAAACCTTTCAACACTTCCGAAATTGAACCCTTGGTGGTTTGTAAAGCAGTGGGTACAGAAATACCATATCCGTCGTCATATACAAAAACAGCTAAGGGCACTTGTAATACACCAGCAGCATTAATGGCTTCCCAAAAATGTCCTTCAGAAGTACTAGCATCTCCAATGGTACAAAAACAAACTTCATTACCATTATTACTTAAATGTTTGAAGGCCTCTTTGTTTTTTGCATTTCTAAAACAATTAGAAGCAAAGGCTAAACCTAGACCGCGCATCATTTGCCCTGCTGTAGGAGCAATATCTGCAGAAACATTTAACATTTCTGTCAAATTATTCCAATCTCCGTTTTCATTTACAAAAGCAGTGGCAAAATGTGCATTCATATTTTTACCGCCACTAAAGGGGTCGTTGTGCACATCGGAATAGAGTTGTGAAAAATAATCTTCTACACTAGCAACACCTAAAGCAAACATAAAAGTTTGGTCTCTGTAATACCCACTTCTAAAATCTCCTTTTTGAAAAAATTTGGATAACGCAATTTGTGCTACTTCTTTACCATCTCCGAAAATGCCAAATTTGGCCTTGCCTGTTAATACTTCCCTTCTTCCTAATAAGCTCACTTCCCTACTCATTATGGCCAATTTGTAGTCGGCGATAACGGAGTTCCGAAATGCCTCAAAGGAGAGCATGTCTTGGGCAGATACAGCTTCAAGGGTGGATTCCATTTGACAAAAATAGGGGTCAAAATGCATAAAAAGTACATTCATAACTAAAATCACCTAATTAGTGAAATTTCAATAAATTCGTAAGCCTATTTGGCCCAAAAAGCTGAAAAAGAACCCCTTCAAATTACCCTAAATCCTTATACCATGAAAACAAGATTACTTATTCTAAGTTTACTTATTGCAGCCACTGGCTTCGCACAATCAAGTATTCGATTTAATCAAACCAGCTATAATTATGGCAAAATAATTAAAGGCATTCACAAGTCGGTTGTATTTAGTTTTACCAACGAAGGAGCTAAGCCTGCTGTCATAGAATTTGCTACTGCAGAATGTGGTTGCACCCAACCCGAGTATAATCAAAGCCCTGTTTTAAAAGGACAGAAAGGAAGCATTAAAGTAACTTATACCGCACCTAACGAAGGCTTATTTAAAAAAAGAGTCTCTGTTAAATTTGCAGGCGAAAAAGCAGTAGCAGAATTAGTGATTGAAGGAGAAGTGGTATTAAAATAATTCGCAGGTCATTTCTATAAAAATTTCTGATCATAAAAAAACCCTCTACCAAAATAGGCAGAGGGTTTTTTATATCTAGTAAGTTAACTAAAGACTAGTCAACATCCCAGAAAATACGTGTAGCTAAAGGATCGATTGTTCCTTGTGCATTTACGTTCGCACCATTAGAACCTAATTCAGTTCCAGGATACCATAAACGTAATGGACGAGCTGTACCTACATAGTTCTTAGAGTTAGGAGTAACTGGGTAGTTATTCTTACGATACTCAGACCATGCTTCTAATCCATTAAAATAACCTAATGCTACCCATTTTTGGTAAGCAATAGTATTTAATTTATTAGTAGAGGCAGTAAAATCACAATCTTGCATTCCGTTAGTTAATAAAGCAGTCACATTAGATGTGCTTGCTCCAACAGCTCGGAAATTTTGTTTAACTCCTTCTTCATAATAAGATTGAGCAGTTCCTGTTAAGTTTACAGAAGCACCATAACGTTGCTTCGCTTCTGCTAAACAGAATTGAACTTCAGCAGCAGTCATGATAACAATAGGTCTGTTGTATTGACCTCTAACTAATAATACTGGACCTACTGCAGAACTTGCTCCAGGTAAATATCCAGAACTTGAACCGAAAGGTATACCAATATAGTTAGCAGCAATTTCAGGCTTAACGCTCACACCTGGATTTGCTAAGTCTTCATTTCCTGGTGCATAAGCAAAACGCTTTAAACGGAAAGTATCGGCATTTTTAATTAATTCTTTCACCATGAAATCGGTAATTCTTGGCCAGTTATTATTACCCACTCTAGCACCTGTTTCAGTATAACCATAAGTGTTATAGATTGGGTTAATTTGACCAGAAGAAGCAACATAACCTGGGTTTGAACCTACTTCAGCTCCAGTAATAAAACCAGAACCTTCAGCAACGATTTTGTTAATCTCCGCAGTAATATAAGCATCTCTTCCACTTACTCTTGCTTGACGCATTAAAATACGCATTTTCAAAGAGTTTGCAAATTTGATCCAACTAGAATTGCTTCCTTTGAAAACGATATCAGAACTTGAGTAAGTGCTTGCAAAAGCATTTGCTTTTAAGTCCTTGATAGCATCATCTAATAAAACAATTAAGCCTTCATATACAGCTTTTTGATCGTCAAATTTAGGTGCTAAGTTACTAACACCTTTTAAAGCTTCCGAAAAAGGAATGTTACCATATAAGTCTACCAATTTTTGATAGTTAAAGGCCTTCATTACTTTAGCGGGTCCTTTTAAATATTCTTGACTATACTTAGAAGCATTGTCAATTACATACTGATAATCGTAAAGATTATCATAAGTACCATCCCAATAGTTAAAGTCACCATTGGTAAAGGCATAAGAGAATAAAGTGGTAGAAATGATATAACCATTGGATTGTGTCCAATGACCAGACCAGAACATACCTACTTCATTTGGAGACACCATGCTTGCAGCAGAAGTGTTCAATGCATTCGCTAAAACGTATGCAGGTGTTGCGGTTGGAAGTGAGTTGGGGTTGGTATTGACATCGAGATAGTCTTTTTTACAACCTGTTCCCACAAGTACCAAAAACGCGGCGATATATAATTTATTTAGTTTCATATCTATTGTTTTAGTGTGTGGTTATTAAAAAACAAAATTTATATTAACACCAAATTGACGAACTGGAGGCGTTTGCAAGGTATTAGAAATACCTGAACCGTTTCCTGCTGTATAACTGAACTCTGGGTCAGTAAATTGGTTTTTGCTGTCAA